>NZ_OZ012596.1:425000-602500 GCF_963942435.1 Shinella sp. WSD5-1 | reverse complement strand
CCTTGCTGCTGCATGCCTTTCCCGATCGCGTCGCCCTGCAGCGGGGCGGCCGGGGACGGTTCGTCATGGCGAACGGGCGCGGGGCGGAGCTGCCGGAGACCGAGCGGCTCGCCGGCGCGGAGATGATCGTCGTCGCCGACCTCACCGGACAGGCCGGGCGGCAGCGCATTCTCGCCGCGGCGGAGATCGACCGCGCGGATGTCGAGGCGGAGCTCGTTGCCAGCATCGTGCGGGAGGACCAGTGCGTCTTCGACCGGGCAAGCCGCCAGGTGCGCGCCCGCCGGGTCGTCCGCCTCGGGGCGATGATCCTGGAGGAAACGCCGCTTGTCCGCCCGAGCGGCCCGAAGGCGGCGCTGGCGCTCGCCGACGGGGTGCGCCAGCTCGGCCTTGCCGTGCTGCCGTTTTCCCGCGAGGCGGCGCAGCTGCGCGACCGCATCGGCTTCCTCCACCGCTCGATCGGCGCGCCCTGGCCGGATACCGGCGACGACGCGCTGCTGGCAACGCTCGACAGCTGGTTCGTGCCGTTCCAGGAAAACACCCGCGGCCTCGAGGAGGTGAAGCCGGCCAGCCTGCAGGAAGGGCTGATGGCGCTGGTGCCCTACGAGGTGCAGCGCGATCTCGCCCGGCTGGCGCCCACCCATTTCGAGGCGCCGACCGGCCAGCGCCACCCGATCCGCTATGACGGCGACGAGCCGGTGCTGGCGATCCGCGTGCAGGAGCTCTTCGGGCTGAAGCAGCATCCGGCCGTGGCGGGCGGGCGGCTGCCGCTGCTGCTCGAGCTCCACTCCCCGGCGCACCGGCTGATCCAGACGACGCGCGACCTGCCCGGCTTCTGGGCCGGCTCGTGGCGCGACGTCCGGGCGGACATGCGCGGGCGCTATCCGAAGCACCCCTGGCCGGAGGATCCGGCGGACGCCCTGCCGACGACGCGCGCCAAGCCGCGCGGGACCTGACAAGCGCGATTTCCGGCGCGTGCCGGAGGTTTCGCGCCGAGAATTGCGGAAAAACAAATCGCTCCCGGCGTTTTCACGGTTTAGGAAAGGCACTAAGCATTTCCAGCCGGAGCGAAGTCGCTTCGGCGTCGGATAATGCGGAATCTAGAGCATTTCCGACCGGAGTTCACCGGAAATGCTCTCGCGGGTTCGCGAACGGAAGGACGGCGGGATGACGGGTTACCAGGACATCGACTTCGAAGGCTCCGGCCGGCGCCTGCGCCTCGAGACGATCATCCGGCTGCGCTGGCTGGCGGTGGCCGGCCAGTCGATCACGGTCATCGTCGTCGGGCTGTGGCTCGATTTCCCGCTGCCGCTGATGCCGGCCGCCGTGCTGATCGCGCTGCTCGCGGCGGTGAACTTCTTTCTCGCCGTGCGCTTCTCGCCGACGCACCGGCTGACGCCGGCGGCCGCCTTCCGGCTGCTCGCCTTCGACCTGTGCCAGCTGACGGCGCTGCTCTTCATCACCGGCGGTCTTGCCAATCCCTTCGCGCCGCTCGTCTGCGTGCCCGTCATCATCTCCTCCTCGCTACAGCCGATCCGCTTCAGCCTGCCGCTCGGGCTGCTCTCGGTGCTCGGCATCACGGCGCTCGCCTTCACGCCCTTCCCGCTACCGTGGTTTCCCGGCACCGTGCTCGTCGTGCCGCCGATCCTGACGGCCGGCTTCTGGTTCGCCATCGTCTCGACCACGGCCTTTGCAGCCTTCTATTCCTACCGCGTGTCGCAGGAGGCGGCGGAGCTTTCCGATGCGCTGGCGGCGACCGAACTCATCCTCCAGCGCGAGAAGCACCTTTCCCAGCTCGACGGCCTGGCGGCGGCGGCGGCGCATGAGCTCGGCACGCCGCTCGCCACGATCAGCGTCGTGGCGCGCGAGATGGAGCGCGAGCTCGGCACGGACGACCGCTTCAAGGAGGACGTGCAGCTCCTGCGCAGCCAGAGCGAGCGTTGCCGCGACATCCTGCGCCGCCTCACCACGCTTTCGGCGGCGGACGAGGCGCATATGCGGGTGCTGCCGCTCTCCTCGCTGCTGGAGGAGGTGCTGGCGCCGCATCGCGAATTCGGCATCCGCCTCAACCTCGTCGAAATCGGCGAGCGCGAGAACGAGCCGGTCGGCAACCGCAATCCCGGCATTCTCTACGGCCTCGGCAACCTGCTCGAAAACGCCGTCGACCATGCGCGCGAGGAGGTGACCATCACCGTCAGCCACACGGCGGAGCGAGTGACCATCGTCATCGAGGACGACGGCGACGGCTATGCGGCGGACATCCTGCAGCGCATCGGCGATCCCTATGTCACCAAGCGCCAGCGCGACGAGCGGGCCGGCGGGCTGGGGCTGGGGCTGTTCATCGCCAAGACGCTGCTGGAACGCTCCGGCGCGAAACTGACCTTTGCCAACCGCACCGGCGACCGGCCGGGCGCGCGCGTGTCGGTCGATTGGCCGCGGGCGCGCATGGAGGCCAAGACCGCAAAATGACTTTACCCGCCCCGGCTTACGGGCGATAAGCTGATCCTCATCAAGTATGGATGACATTCGGCCACGAAAGACGAAAAATGGCAGAAAACACCGACCCCCACGCCGCAGCCGACGATATCGGGCCTGATCCTTCCCTTCTCCTCGTCGATGACGACGCGCCGTTCCTGCGCCGCCTTGCGCGCGCCATGGAGACGCGCGGCTTTACCGTCGACACGGCCGAATCGGTCGCCGAGGGCATCGCCAAGGCCAAGACCAACCCGCCGAAATTCGCCGTGGTCGATCTCCGGCTCGGCGACGGCAGCGGCCTCGACGTGATCGCCGCCATCCGCCAGCGCCGCGACGACACGCGCATCATCATGCTGACCGGCTACGGCAACATCGCGACGGCCGTGAACGCGGTGAAGCTCGGCGCGGTCGATTATCTCGCCAAGCCGGCGGATGCCGACGACATCTTCGCCGCGCTGACGCAACGCCCGGGCGAGAAGGTGGAGCTGCCGGAAAACCCGATGTCGGCGGACCGCGTGCGCTGGGAACACATCCAGCGCGTCTATGAAATGTGCGACCGCAACGTCTCCGAGACGGCCCGCCGCCTCAACATGCACCGCCGCACGCTGCAGCGCATCCTCGCCAAGCGCGCGCCGAAGTAAGAACGTCTCCGGCCGCCTCATCGGGCGCCTCGCGCCACCTTCTCCCCGCCGGGGAGAAGGAAAGAGGAGATGCCGGCACCCTCAGCAAGCTGTTTCAGACGGACATCACGCCGGCTCGTCGCGCTTTCCCGAGACGATAGCGGACATGTCCGGCCCGCCGCCCCGCGTGTCGGCGGCGAATTCCGCCAGCAGCAGCCGGCCCGCGGCGACGCGGGCGAAGGCGAAGGTGACGGATTTTCGCGTCGGCGGCGGCAGCCGGTGCTCCGGCGCCTCGCGCAGGATATGCGCGCCGTAGCCGTCGGAGAGGATCAGGCCGCAATCCTCCGGGAAGATGTCGAGCGGCACGCCCTTGTGCGTGGCGAAGAACAGCCGGTCCGAATGGCGGCGGTAGTCCGGCCATTTGCGGTCCACCCGGAAATCCTCGATCGACGTCTTGATCTCGACGATCCAGATCTCGCCCCGGTCGGAGAGGCTGATGAGGTCGGCGCGCCGGCCGCTCGCCAGCGTCAGTTCGGGCAATACCGCATGGCGCATCTCCGTCAGCATGCGCTGCACGCCGCGGCGCACCATCATCGCACGGTCGGACTGGCGTCCGTCGATCAGCGGATTGTCGTTGTGAATGGAAACGATCGTCATGGGTCAACCTCGGCGAATCGCATTCTACCCGCAAATGCGCGCCGCGAAAAAGTTAAGGGCGCTCGCTGATTCGAACGGCGCGAAAGATTTCCTTAACCGTGCCCCGCGGTTCCTGTGCGGCTTCGGGCCAGCGCTGCGGAAGACCATTGAACGGGCCGGAAAGGCGTGCTTGTCCTGTTCCGGACGCGGCGAAAGCGCCGGGCGGGCAGGTCTGTTGTTGCAAAAAAACAATCACCGGCCTTTTTGCTCAAGCGCAGGCCCGCGCCGGAGCGCACAGACTTGCATTGACCGGTTTAATCGAAAATAAACCATGATCGATGAAAGTTCCGCGGCTCGGAACTTCTTAATTTCCTATCAAGAGACTCACATGCGTTTCCGCAATGCCCTCCTTCTGTGCGGCCTCGCAGCGGCCGTCACGCTCGCCGGCTGCTCCTCCTCCTCGACCTCGCTTCCGGGCGAAAAGGTGGCGACCAACGCCATCTTCACATCGGAATATGGCCCTGTTGAGGACAACGGCTACGCCCTGCCGGGAGTCCCGATCAGCAAGGTGAACACCCGGTTCCACCGCCAGATCGTCGACTACGCGACCAGGGAAAAGCCCGGCACGATCGTCGTCAACACGCCGAACCGCTTCCTTTATTATGTGCTGCCCGGCGGCAAGGCCGTGCGCTACGGCATCGGCGTCGGCAAGGCGGGCTTCGCCTGGCAGGGCGAGGCCTACATCGCCTGGAAGCAGGAATGGCCGACCTGGCATCCGCCGGAAGAAATGGCCGCCCGCCGTCCGGACGTCGCCCGCTACGTCAAGGAAGGCATGGGCCCGGGCCTGAAGAACCCGCTCGGCGCGCGCGCCCTCTATCTCTTCAACGAGAAGGGCCAGGACACGCTGTTCCGCCTGCACGGCACGCCGGAATGGGCCTCCATCGGCACGGCCGCCTCGTCGGGCTGCATCCGCCTGATGAACCAGGACATCATCGACCTCTACAAGCGCGTGCGTCCCGGCAAGGGCGCCCGCGTCGTCGTCCAGCAGTAAGCGGAAAAGATCCGCTTAGGAAAGAAGCCGCCGGATCGCTCCGGCGGCTTCTTTTGTTTTTGCTTTGCAGCGCCCCCTGATGGGCAGCACTCCGGCCTCCCCACCGCCGTCATCCTCGGCCTTGAGCCGAGGATCCACCGCCGTGCCCGGAGCGTGGATGGTCGGGTCAAGCCCGACCATGACGGAAGAGAGGTTCGAGAAATCTTGCCGCGGGCCGATAAGAGCCGTCGGAACCACCAGCCTACGGCTTTTGCATCAGGCCGCGGCGGCCTTCAGCTCCAGGCGGCGGCGGTGCAGGACCGGCTCGGTGTAGCCGTTCGGCTGTTCGCGGCCCTTCAGCACGAGGTCGAGCGCCGCCTGGTAGGCGACCGAGCCGTCGAAATTGCCGGCCATCGGGCGATAGAGCGGGTCGCCGGCATTCTGCCCGTCGACGACGGCGGCCATGCGCTGCATCGTCTCCTCGATCTGGCCTTCCGTCACGACGCCGTGATGCAGCCAGTTGGCCATGTGCTGGGCGGAGATGCGCAGCGTGGCGCGGTCCTCCATCAGGCCGACATCGTTGATGTCCGGCACCTTGGAGCAGCCGACGCCCTGGTCGACCCAACGCACGACATAGCCGAGGATGCCCTGGGCATTGTTGTCGAGCTCGCGCTGGATCTCCTCCGGCGTCCAGTTCGGCCGGACGGCGACCGGCACCGAGAGGATGTCGGAGAGTTTCGCGCGCGGGCGGGAGCGAAGCGCGGCCTGCACCTCGGCGACATTGACCTTGTGGTAGTGCGTCGCATGCAGCGTCGCGGCCGTCGGCGAGGGAACCCAGGCGGTGTTGGCGCCGGCCTTGGGATGGGCGATCTTCTGCTCGAGCATCGCCGCCATCAGGTCGGGCATGGCCCACATGCCCTTGCCGATCTGCGCATGGCCGGACAGGCCGCATGCAAGGCCGATATCGACGTTCCAGTTCTCGTAGGCGGAAATCCAGGCGGCCTGCTTCATGTCGCCCTTGCGGATCATCGGACCCGCCTCCATCGAGGTGTGGATCTCGTCGCCCGTGCGGTCGAGGAAGCCCGTGTTGATGAAGACGACGCGCTCCCTGGCCGCGCGGATGCATTCCTTGAGGTTGACCGTCGTGCGGCGCTCCTCGTCCATGATGCCCATCTTCATGGTGTTGGGCGCCATGCCGATGGCGGCCTCGACGCGGCCGAACAGCTTTGCCGCGAAGGCGACCTCTTCCGGCCCGTGCATCTTCGGCTTGACGACATACATCGAACCTTCGCGCGAATTCTTGCGGCGACCGTTCGGGCCGACGTCGTGCAGCGCGATCAGCCCCGTCACCATGGCGTCCATGATGCCCTCCGGCACCTCGTTGCCGTCGCGGTCGCGGATCGCCGGATTGGTCATGAGGTGGCCGACATTGCGCACCAGCATCAGCGAACGGCACTTGACCTCGAAGGGCGAGCCGTCCGGCGCGGTATAGGTGAAGTCGCTGTAGAGCTTGCGCTCGACCGTCTCGCCGCCCTTCTGGAAGGTCTCCTTCAGGTCGCCCTTCATCAGGCCGAGCCAGTTGCGGTAGACGAGGACCTTGTCCTCGGCATCGACGGCCGCGACCGAATCCTCGCAGTCCATGATCGTCGTCAGCGCCGCCTCGACATTGACGCCGGCAATGCCCGCCGGATCGGTCTTGCCGATCTGCCAGTCGCGGTTGATCAGGATCTCGATGCCGAGGCCGTTGTTCTTGAGCAGGACATGGCGCCAGCCGTCCTTGCCTTCCGCATGGCCGGCATACTGTTCCGGCCGCTTCAGCGAAACGGCGCGGTCGCCGGCGGCAAGGCGCAGCTCCGCCCCCGCCTCGATGCCGGTGAGGTCGGCCCAGCGGGCGCCTTCCAGCGGAACCGCCTCGTCGAGGAAGGCCTTGGCCCAGGCGATGACCTTCTCGCCGCGCTTGGGATTGTAGCCCTTGCCCTTTTCCGCGCCGTCCGTTTCCGGGATCGCATCCGTGCCGTAGAGCGCATCGTAGAGCGAGCCCCAGCGCGCATTGGCCGCGTTCAGCGCATAGCGCGCATTCATGACGGGAACGACGAGCTGCGGGCCGGCGAGGCTGGCGATCTCGGGATCGACATTGTCGGTCGTCACCTTGAAGTCGTCGCCCTCCGGCAGGAGGTAGCCGATCTCGCGCAGGAAGGCCTCGTAGGCCGCCATGTCCGCCGGCGC
Organism: Shinella sp. WSD5-1; assembly: GCF_963942435.1. Lineage (GTDB taxonomy): Bacteria > Pseudomonadota > Alphaproteobacteria > Rhizobiales > Rhizobiaceae > Shinella > Shinella yambaruensis. The sequence continues at coordinate 595,516 of NZ_OZ012596.1, read as the reverse complement.
GCCGTTGGCGCGATACCAGGCGTCGATCTTCTCCTGCAGCGCGTCGCGCTTGGCCAGCAGCGCGCGGTTTTCCGGCGCAAGGTCGTGCACGATGGCGGAGAACTCATCGAAGAAACGCGCAGCGTCCACGCCCGTGCCGGGAAGCGCCTCCGTGACGATGAAATCATAAAGGTCGCGGTCGATCGAAAGACCGGCTTTCTCGATATAGGTCATGTAAAAACTCCGAATGACGGGACGAGGGGGGAGTATCCCGAATGCTGCCACTTTCCGGAGACGGGCATGCATAGTCAATTCGGCAATGACATAAAGAATTTATTCCCGTTCGGATAAAATCATACGATAGGCACGCGATAACCGCCCCGAAAGGCGGCCAGGCGGGGCCGAAAGACGGAAGAACGTCAGCTCTCGTGCGCGATGCGCGGCCGGCCGCTGGCGATCGCCGTGAAGCGCGCCTCCATGAGCTTGCGGCGGCCCTCCACCTCCGGCGCGTCGATCTCCTCGGTGAGCGTCACCGCCGGCTCGTCCGCGCCGTTGATCCGCGCGGCGGTGAGCGCCGCCGTCATGGCCCGCTCCTTCGCCAGCGCGAAGGCCTCGCCTTCGTCGATGAAGCGCACGCTCTCGCCCGTGCCGCCGACGATGAAGATGCCCTCTTCCGGCATGGTCACGAACACCGTGACCATGCTGCGCACCTGGCCGACCACGGCGCCGACCGCATTGGCAACGCCGGCGTCCGCGGGGATGGCCGATTCGGCGCCGAGCATGTCGGCGATGGCGGGATAATAGACCGGCGCCGAGGCGCCGAGGCCAACGAGCGGCCGGTCGAGCGCGACGCGGAACTGCACGATGCCGGGCACGCGGTGCAGCGCGCGGTCGATCGTCAGCGAGTTGACCGGATCGATCGCCCCCGCCCCGTCGTCGGCAAGGCAGGCCGACAGGATGACATCGGCCGACTGCCGGGTGAGGCGATCGACGAGGACGCGCGCCAGCGCCTCGGGGCTGTCGGCGATCGGCCGGCCGGAACCGTCCCGCGTGCGGGCGGCGATCTCCAGCCCGAGGCGGGCGGCCGCCGCATCCCACTGGCCCTGCCCGCCGAGCACATGCATGGCGTCGGACGGCGTGATGCCGCAGATATGCACGAGGCTGCGGGCGACCAGCCGGTCGAGCGTCACCTTCTGCAGCATGGTGGCGAGCAGCCCTTCCAGCGGCAGCGGCACCATGCCGATCTTCTCGTAGAGCGCCTGTTCCTGCGGCTGGAGGCCGCTCGCCAGCCGCTCCGGCACGCCGGTGCGCACGGCGAAGCGGCCGTCGTGCCGCCCGGCATGGGGCGCGCGCAGCTGGCGCTCCAGCACCGGGACGATCGCGCCCGGATGCAGCGCCGAGGCAAGGCTCAGCGGCATGAAGCGGCGCGGCCCGAGTTCGATCTTCGCCTTGAGGCCGCGGTCGTTGATGCGCACCTCCGAATCGCCGCCGAGGCCGAAGGTGCGCATGGCGACCGCCTCGACCATGGTGCGATAGCCGCCGACGACGGCGCCTTCCGCGTCGAGCTTCGGCCGCCCGCCGTCGAGCACCGCCACGTCCGTCGTCGTGCCGCCGATATCGGAGACGACGGCATTGTCGAGTCCGGTCAGGTGCCGCGCGCCGACGAGGCTGGCCGCCGGGCCGGACAGGATCGTCTCGATCGGCCGCAGCCGCGCCTCGGCCGCCGAGATCAGCGCCCCGTCGCCGCGCACCACCATCATCGGCACATGGATGCGGCGCCGGTCGAGATAGTCCTCGCAGGCGCCGATCAGCCGGTCGATCATCGAGACGAGGCGGGCATTGAGCAGCGTCGTCAGCGCCCGGCGCGGCCCGCCGAGCTTGGAGGAGAGTTCGTGGCTGCAGGTGACGGGCAGGTGCGAGACCTCGCGGATGCGCGCGCGCACCCGCTCCTCGTGCGCCGGGTTGCGCACGGCGAAATAGCCGGCGACGGCGAAGGAGGAGACGGTCTCGGCCAGGACCGGCAGGGCGTCGTCGAGCGCCGTCATGTCGAGCGCCGTCTCGTCGCCATGCACATTGTGCCCGCCGGGCAGGAACAGCACGGGATCGTTGCCGAGCGCATCGGCAAGGCCGTCGCGCTTCAGGTCCTCGGGGCTAAAGCCGATCATCACCAGGCCGGCGCGGCCGCCCTGCCCTTCCACCAGCGCGTTGGTCGCCAGCGTGGTGGAGAGCGAGACGAGGCCGATCGCCGAAACGGGGGCCTTGGCCGCCTCCAGCACCGCTTCGACGGCGCCGGAAATGCCGACCGAGAGATCGTGGCGGGTGGTGAGCGCCTTGGCGCGGGCGACGACGCCGGCGGTTTCACTGTAGAGCACGGCGTCCGTGTAGGTGCCGCCGGTATCGATGCCGAGTAACAAATGGTCTGCCACGAGAATTCTTCCGTACCGCCCGCCGTCTCTTTTCAAAGCGCGCCGTGAATGGTGTTATTGCCTATGGTGTTATGACATGTCCGCGCCGAATGCCACCATTCCACCGGCGGCATGCGATGAAAGAACGAGGAGCCTATCCAGTGATCGACCCCACCCTGCGAAAGCCGTTTCTGGCCGCCCTTTTCCTTGGCGCCGCGCTTCTGGCCGGCAGCCAGCCCGCAACCGCCCAGGAAGACGATGACGAGGAGCAATACCAGGCGCAGATCCCGGATGTCTCGATCTACAAGGCGATGCTGGATGCCAACAAGCAGACGGGCTGGGTGCAGTTCCGCAACTTCGCCGACCAGCAGCTCATCTATTTCACGAGCCTGCAGACCATGCATTGCCGCCTGTCGGAGATCCGCTACTCGATCAACAACGACACGCTGGACCAGCGCTTCCCGCTGGCCAAATGCGATCCCGAACTGCCGTTCAACCTGCCCTCGGACGACACGCAGAACTGGATCTATATCAACCTGAAGCCGGGCGAGGCGGAAACCATCGCCGTCCAGGCGGTCTGGGACGACGGCAGCGGCAGCGAGATCGTCGTCTACCAGCCCTGCAAGAACCCGGAAGCGACCTGCGCCTCGATCAAGACGATCAAGAAGGCGAAGAAGCGGGTCGACGAGCCCTCGCCCGCAACGCCAGTCCGCTAGCGGGTTGCAGAAGACGGCGCGGATGATCCCGAGCTTCGAGGGCGGGCGGGACCGGCTCGTCTTGGCGAACGTGAACCGGGAGGCAGGCCAGATTCGGAGCGAGGCCCGCAGGCTTGCAGCGGCCTTTCGCCGGGTGCTGCGAAAAACTACAGCAGACCCTCAAGTTCCGCCAGCTTGTCGTTGATCAGCCAGCCGTAATAGTTCTCTTCCGGCCAGGTCACCTCGCCCGCGGCGCGGCGCGCGGCAAAGGCGGCAGCGCGCGCATCGGGATTGCCGATATTGTAGAGCGTCGCCGTCACGCCGGGATTCTTCGAAATATCGACGCCGGCGATCTTCCTGTAGGCGTCGATCGAGCGGCGGATCGAGGCGGCCATGTAGGCAAGCGAGATGTCGGGATCCATGATCGCCTGGTAGACGCCGGCCGCATCCTTCTCGTCGAGACGGTCATAGCCGGAAATGCGCGCCACGTCGTCGGTCAGCGTCAGCGCCGTCAGCGGGTTGATCTGGCCGAGGCCGAAGGTCTGGCCGGCATAGAAGGGCTGGAAGAACACCGCGCTGAAGCGGTTGTTCGGGAAGGACGTGCCGCCGACCGTGCGGCCCTTGAAGGTCTTGTTCCAGACCGTCTCGCGGCAGGTCCAGAGGGCGTAGGAGCCCTTCTTGTCCGCGCATTTGGCAAATTCCGGCCGGTCGACGAAATCGGCGACGTTCTCGCCGTCATAGGCGAAGCGGAACGAGCCGGTATAGGACGCCGCCTTCACATAGTAGCTCTGCAGGCGGTCATAGGCATCGACATTGTAGGTGTGCTCGCCGACGATCGCGCCGACCATGTGGATGGGGGCGATGCCGTACTTGCCCGCCACCGCCTTGATCTTGCCGGTCAGCTGGCGATCGTTGGCGATGAGATCGCGCACCTTCTCGTATTTGGCGTCGAAGGAGGTCTTGCCCGCCTTGGTGCGGCGCGTGGAGGCACCCGGGATCTGCGGCTGCTCGGCATTGCGGTTGCCGGCGGGCACCATGTCGATGGCCAGCGCCAGCGTCTGGTCCTGAACAAAAAGGGCGGCTGCAAGGGCAAGCACGGAAATGAGCTGTCGCACGGGTCCGGTTCCGTCTTCTCGTGATGTCGGCATGGCGAGACCGATGCAACGCAAACATGTCGGAATGATGCCAAAACGCGTGCAATGCCTAGGCCGCACGGTCCCTTCTGTCGAGAGGCCCCGCCTGCAAAAGTCCGGCACCGGCGGCCGCAAGAGCGGCCACCGGTGCGGAAACGTCACAGAATGTAGCGCGACAGGTCGGTATTGGCCGCAAGCGCCCCGACATGCTTCTTCACATAGTCGGCGTCGATGAGGAGCTTGTTGCCGCCCTTGTCCGGCGCCTCGAAGGAGATCTCGTCGAGCACCCGCTCCATCACCGTCTGCAGCCGCCGCGCGCCGATGTTCTCGACGCTCGCATTGAGCTGCACCGCCACATCGGCCAGCGCGTCGATGCCGTCCTCGGTGAAGTCGAGCTCGACGCTTTCCGTCGCCATCAGCGCCTTGTACTGCCGGATGAGGCTCGCCTCCGTCTCCGTGAGGATGCGACGGAAGTCCTCCTTGGTCAGCGCGCGCAGCTCGACGCGGATCGGCAGGCGGCCCTGCAGCTCGGGCAGGAGATCCGAGGGCTTGGAGACATGGAAGGCGCCGGAGGCGATGAAGAGGATGTGATCCGTCTTGACCGGCCCGTATTTGGTGGCGACCGTCGTGCCCTCGACGAGCGGCAGGAGGTCGCGCTGCACGCCCTCGCGGGACACACCCGCGCCCATGCCGCCGTCGCGCGCGGCGATCTTGTCGATCTCGTCGATGAAGACGATGCCGTCGTTCTCCGCCGAGCGGATGGCCTCGCGCTGGATCTGCTCGTTGTCGAGCAGCTTGTCGGATTCGTCGTCGATCAGGATCTTGTAGGAATCCTTGACCGTCGTCTTCACCTTCTTGGTGCGCCCGCCCATCGCCTTGCCGAACATCTCGGAAAGGTTGAGAACGCCGATATTGGCGCCGGGCATGCCGGGGATCTCGAAACCGCCGGGCAGGCCGCCGCCCGTATCGGCGACGTCGATCTCGATGTCCTTGTCGTCCAGCTCGTTGCCCCGCAGCTTCCTGCGGAAACTGTCGCGCGTCGCCGGCGAGGCCGTCGCGCCGACGAGCGCGTCGAGCACCCGTTCCTCGGCATTCGCATGGGCCTTGGCCGTCACCTCGGCACGCTTCTTCTCGCGCACCAGGCCGATGCCGACCTCGACGAGGTCGCGCACGATCTGCTCGACATCGCGGCCGACATAGCCGACCTCGGTGAACTTGGTAGCCTCGACCTTAACGAAGGGCGCGCCGGCGAGCTTGGCGAGGCGCCGGGAGATCTCAGTCTTGCCGACGCCGGTCGGGCCGATCATCAGGATGTTCTTCGGCATCACCTCGTCGCGCAGGTCCGGTTCCAGCTGGTGGCGGCGCCAGCGGTTGCGCAGCGCGATGGCGACGGCGCGCTTGGCGTCGTGCTGGCCGATGATGTAGCGGTCGAGTTCGGAAACGATCTCGCGGGGGGAAAAGTTGGTCATGATGTCTCGTTCGCTTTCGGGTCGAATTGCATGATCAGCACGTCGTCGCCGGTGCGGCCCAGGAGCTTTTCCACCGGCCGGAAGCCGGCTTTTTCATAGGCGCGAACCGCACGGGCGTTGGCGGGATCGGGATCGATGATGATGGTCTCGTGGCCGAGGCCGCGAAGACGGGCGACGAAGGCGATGAGCGCCGCCGAGCCGATGCCGGTGGAGAGCCTGTCCACCTCGCCGATCGAAAGATCGACGCCGACGGCCTCCTGCGGCAGCTCGAGAAGCCAGGGATTGTCCTTCGTCCACGCCTCGTTCTGGTGATGGCCGAGAAACCAGTATTGTATGTAGCCGACCGGCTTTCCGTCGAGCATGATGAGGAAGGGACGGGTCGTGTCCTTTCCCTCCACCATGTCGCGGATGAAGCCGAGCTCCTCTTCCGGATCGCCCCACCATTCGCGCATGTGCGGCCTGTTCAGCCATGCGTGAAGCAGCGGGTAGTGCCCTTCCCCGACGGGTGAAAAGCCGATCCGGGCGGGATCAATCGGCATCCAGCGTCTCCACCACGACATTCTGGTTGGTGTAGACGCAGATGTCGCCGGCGATCTGCATGGCGCGGCGCGCGATCTCTTCCGCCGACTTGTCCGTGTCCATCAGCGCCCGGGCCGCGGCATAGGCATAGTTGCCGCCCGAGCCGATCGCCATGGTGCCGTGTTCCGGCTCCAGCACGTCGCCATTGCCGGTCAGCGCCAGGGTGACGGACTTGTCGGCGACCAGCATCATCGCCTCGAGGCGGCGCAGATAGCGGTCGGTGCGCCAGTCCTTGGCAAGCTCGACGGCCGCGCGCATCAGCTGGTCAGGATATTGCTCGAGCTTGGCTTCGAGCCGTTCGAGCAGCGTGAAGGCATCGGCCGTCGCGCCGGCGAAACCGGCGATCACGTCGCCCTTGGCAAGGCGGCGGACCTTGCGCGCATTGCCCTTCATCACGGTCTGGCCAAGGCTCACCTGGCCGTCGCCCGCCATCACCACCTTGCCGTCCTTGCGGACGGTGATGATCGTCGTGGCGTGCATGGAAGCGTAGGGATTGTGTTCACTCATTCGATAGACCTCAAAGGCCCTTTTGGGGCGGGGACGCCGCCTGCGCGGCGGCTTCGTTGTGTCCTATGTAAGCAGCGGTTTGAAGATTGCAAACAGAGGGTGAGCCGATGGCGAAAGGGCCTGAAGCAACAAGGACGTGCGCAAGCCCACGAAAGACAAGGCCCCCGCCAAAGCCTCCCGATCTTCGATACGCAAGTGAAGCACGGCGACAGCGCGAAGAAGAAGTGAACTGCGGCGGCGAACGGGAACGTCGGCCGCGTCGGCCAATGACGGTGCCGCCCCTCACCCTAACCCTCTCCCCGCAAGCGGGGAGAGGGGACTTGCCCCACTGAGCGTGAGAGGGGTGGAAACCATCCCGGCATATCCCTTCGCCCCGCTTGCGGGGAGAAGGTGGCGGCAGCCGGATGAGGGGCGAATCACGCCGTTCGCGGCGCTTTTCCAGAAAAGTCCCGGACCGATTTTCCCCACCCCCCAAAACACACCTTATCCTGGCCTTCCTTCTGCCGCCGGACGGATCGCGTAACGTGTCGATGCGGGCGGGAGGAGGCGCTTTCGATTTCCGCCGAAACGTACGGCGGGAACGAAAGAGGCGTGGAGCGTCGTGGTGATCCATGGCCTTTCCCGTGCTCACGGGATCGGGCCGGCGGGTGAGCGCGGCGTCAGAGGCTTCCCCCTTCCCCGGGTCGCGGGGTCGGCTTGGGTCCGCCATGCAAGCAGGATGGCAGCGCCTGTCCCCGAAAAGTGCGGAACGCGGTTTTCGGAAAAGGCACAGGCGCCAACAAACTGCGCAGCGAAGCCCTACCATGCCTGAAGGAGGATGAGACCGCCTCCGAAGAACGCCTGGGCCGCGCGAAAGCGAAGCCGCACCATACCCATTTCCAGAGGCAACGCTTTCGCGCGGTTCTCCGGACGAGGGCAATTCCGGCAAAAGCGCGAAGCGGTTTGGGTCGGAATTGCGAAAACAACGACGTTCCATCACCCCGGCGGCGCGCCGCGCGGGCCGTTTCCCCTTGCGCCGGAAACCCTCGAAAGACTGGCCTTTTGTGAAGAGCCCTGTTAAGGAGCGGCGACACTCTACCGGAGACAGCAATGAGCCGCACTGCCAGCGTTTCGCGCAAGACGAACGAGACCTCCGTCGCCGTCACCGTCAATATCGACGGCACCGGCACGTCGAGCATTTCGACGGGTGTCGGTTTCTTCGATCATATGCTCGACCAGCTGTCGCGCCATTCGCTCATCGACATGGACATCAAGACCGAGGGTGACCTCCATGTCGACGACCACCATACCGTTGAAGACACCGGCATCGCCATCGGCCAGGCCATCGCCAAGGCGCTCGGCGACCGGCGCGGCATCACGCGCTACGCCTCGCTCGACCTTGCCATGGACGAGACGATGACCCGCGCCGCCGTGGACGTGTCGGGCCGGCCCTTCCTCGTCTGGAACGTCGCCTTCTCCGCCCCGAAGATCGGCAGCTTCGACACCGAGCTGGTGCGCGAGTTCTTCAACGCGCTCGCCCAGCACGCCGGCATCACGCTGCATATCCAGAACATCTACGGCGCGAACAACCATCATATCTCGGAGACCTGCTTCAAGGCCGTCGCGCGCGTGCTGCGCACCGCGACCGAGATCGATCCCCGCCAGGCGGGCCGCGTTCCCTCGACGAAGGGTTCGCTGGCCTGAAGCAATTCCAGCAGAAGTGTGCAGCGGTTTTGCATCCGGGATTGCATAGGAAATAATAGCTGGAGGCCGTCATGGCCACGTTCCTCGTTCTGATACCGCCGGGCGCTGCGTCCGGAGACGAAAAAGCCCGGATCATCCGGGACCGCTTTTCCTGGATCGCGCTCTTCCTGCCGGTCCTCTGGCTGCTCTGGCATCGCGCCTGGCTCGCCGCCGCGCTCGCCTTCGCCGTGCAGTCGCTCGGCTCGGCCGTCGCCGATCATCCGCTCTTCGGCCTTGCCGGCCTCGGCATCTGCCTTGCCACCAATCTCCTCGTCGCGCTCGAAGGCCCCTCGATGGTCGTCGCCGGCCTCACGCGCCGCGGCTGGACGGTCGATGCGGTGATCACGGCCGACGACCGCGCCACCGCCGAGGAGATCTACTACATGCAAACCCCGGCCGGCGAGGCAGGGGCGCGTGAAAGCGTCCTCCTGCCGGCCTCCGAAACCTCCCCGCGCCGGCACGCTCCCATGCTCGGCCTCGTCGGTTTCAAGGAAGGACGCTGAGAATGCGCGTTGCAATCATCGACTACGGCTCGGGCAACCTGCGCTCGGCCACCAAGGCCTTCGAGCGCGCCGCCCGCGAGGCCGGCATTGCCGCCGAAATCGACCTCACCGACAAGGCCGAGCGCGTCGCCGCCGCCGACCGCATCGTGCTGCCCGGCGTCGGCGCCTATGCCGACTGCCGCCGCGGCCTCGACGCCGTGCCCGGCATGGTCGAGGCGCTTCGCGACACCGTCGAGGCGAAGGCCCGGCCCTTCCTCGGCATCTGCGTCGGCATGCAGCTCATGTCCTCGCGCGGCCTCGAAAAGACCATCACGGAAGGCCTCGGCTGGATCAGCGGCGACGTCGTCCGGATGACGCCGGACGATCCGGCGCTGAAGATTCCGCAGATCGGCTGGAACACGCTCACCCGCCGATACGCGCACCCGCTCTTCGAGGGCATCCCGGAGACGCTGCACGCCTATTTCGTGCACTCCTACCACCTCGCCGCCGAAAACCCGGACGACGTGGTCGCGACCGTCGACTATGGCGGCCCGATGACCGCCTTCGTCGCGAGCGGCAACAAGGCGGGCGCACAGTTCCATCCGGAAAAGAGCCAGGCGCTCGGCCTTTCCCTCATCAGCAATTTCCTGCGCTGGAAGCCCTGACATGATCCTCTTTCCCGCCATCGACCTGAAGGACGGCCAGTGCGTTCGCCTGAAACTCGGCGACATGGACCAGGCCACCGTCTACAATCCCGATCCGGCCGCCCAGGCGAAAGCCTTCGAGGACCAGGGCTTCGAATGGCTGCACGTCGTCGATCTCAACGGCGCCTTCGCGGGGGAAAGCGTCAACGGCGCCGCCGTCGACGCCATCCTCAAGGCGACGAAGAACCCCGTGCAGCTCGGCGGCGGCATCCGCACGCTCGACCATATCGAAAGCTGGCTGTCGCGCGGGCTTTCCCGCGTCATCCTCGGCACGGTCGCCGTGCGCGATCCGGCGCTGGTCATCGAGGCCTGCAAAAAATTCCCCGGCAAGGTCGCCGTCGGCATCGACGCCAAGGGCGGCAAGGTGGCCGTAGAGGGCTGGGCGGAGGCGTCCGAACTCGGCGTCATCGAGCTTGCCAGGAAATTCGAGGGCGCCGGCGTCGCCGCGATCATCTACACCGACATCGACCGCGACGGCATCCTGACCGGCATCAACTGGACCTCGACGCTGGAACTCGCCGACACCGTCGCCATCCCCGTCATCGCCTCCGGGGGCCTTGCCTCGATGGACGACATCCGCCGCCTCGTCGCCCCCGACGCCCGCAAGCTCGAAGGCGCGATTTCCGGCCGGGCGCTCTATGACGGGCGCATCGATCCCGCGGAAGCGCTCGCCATGATCCGCAACGCCAGATTGGCTAAGTGATTCGTAGGACTCGTTTTTTCGCGTTTGTCAATATAACCTTGACGTTCGCAGTTTGTTCGACTATATTTAGATTAAATGGACAGGGGGTTGTTCCCAGTCGGCGTCTGGCCTCGGTTTATCCGAGGCCTTTCGCTTTCAGGGAAATGTTTTGAGCCCGTAGCCTTTCACCAGCCCTGTTGCACTTCTGCGAAACTTACGCTGGATGATGTCATAGGCCCGGTTCGGCTGATTTGGGCGCAGTTCGGCCAACCCAATCGGGCGGGCGATCAAATCAGAAATCTGAAGTCCGCTTGAATTCGCCGCTTTATCCAGAAACTGGATATCAAGGCAGTTGATCTTTATTCCCTTAAAGTTTCCGCCATCACAGATTCGGCGAAACTCCAGTTCTATCGAAGCGTCTTCCTTTTTTCCCCGCCTCTCAAATATGCAGTATGTTGTGCGTTCGGCCTGTCCTTTTTCGATGAGGAAGCGGTGGAGACGTTCAAGGCAAAACTGCAAGCTCATCTCATAAGGATTGTCCGGCGTCCTGTATCGCCCGTTCAATTTTTCCTTATTGATAACCGTTGCGATCACAGTGAACTCCGACTCGCTGATGAGCGTGTTCACATCACTGTGGAATCGAGCGCGCTTTTCTTCATTCTGCAGAAACTTGAAAGGCACCTGCTGCTGCCGAATCTCGCGTTCATGAAACACCACCGCATCATGGCCAAACCAGCGGAACTTCAATCGCTGAAAATTAGGGACTGTGTGTGTGACATAGCTTTCTTTTTCGAATATGCAGAACGCCAAAACAAATATCGGATAGTGCGGGGATATTTGCGCGAGATTGTGATCCCCACTTTCGTCGATGTAGACAATGTAGTCACTAAACATTCGCCTGGCCCACTACAATCAGCGCGAGAGTAGCAGATACAATATGACCCTCAAAGCCCGTGTCATCCCCTCCCTCGACGTGAAGGACGACCCGCGACGCCCGCAGCCGCAGCGCGGCGAGGACGCGCAAAGCAAAAAGAAGGAGGCCGTCCTTTGACCCTCAAGGCCCGCGTCATCCCCTGCCTCGACGTGAAGGACGGCTCGCGACGCCCGCAGCCGCAGCGCGGCGAGGACGCGCAAGACAAAAAGAAGGAGGTCGTCCTTTGACCCTCAAGGCCCGCGTCATCCCCTGCCTCGATGTGAAGGACGGCCGTGTCGTCAAGGGCGTCAGCTTCGTCAATCTGGTCGATGCCGGCGATCCGGTGGAATCGGCAAAGGCCTATGACGCCGCCGGGGCCGACGAACTCTGCTTCCTCGACATCACCGCCTCCTCCGACAACCGCGACACGATCTTCGACGTCGTGGCGCGCACGGCCGACCATTGCTTCATGCCGCTCACCGTCGGCGGCGGCGTGCGCTCGGTTGCCGATATCCGCAAGCTGCTGCTTGCCGGGGCCGACAAGGTGTCGATCAACTCGGCCGCCGTCGCCAATCCGGATTTCGTGGCGGAAGCCGCCGACAAGTTCGGCAACCAGTGCATCGTCGTCTCGATCGATTCGAAGAAGGTTTCGCAGGAAGGCGAGGAAGACCGCTGGGAGATTTTCACCCATGGCGGCCGCAAGCCGACCGGCATCGACGCCGTCGCTTTCGCGGAAAAGATGGTGGAGCGCGGCGCGGGCGAACTGCTGCTCACCTCGATGGACCGCGACGGCCAGAAGGGCGGCTACGACATCGCGCTGACCCGCACCATCGCCGACCGCGTCTGCGTGCCGGTCATCGCCTCGGGCGGCGTCGGCACGCTCGACCACCTCGTCGAGGGCGTGCGCGACGGGCATGCGACGGCGGTGCTCGCCGCCTCCATCTTCCACTTCGGCACCTACACCGTCGGCGAAGCCAAGCGCTACATGGCCGAGCATGGCATCGCCATGCGGCTCGACTGAGGAGAGGCACATGAGCACCTTCACCCTTGCCGATCTCGAACGCATCGTCGACGCCCGCGCCGCGGCCGATCCGTCGGAAAGCTGGACGGCGAAGCTCGTTGCCGCCGGACAGCAGAAAGCGGCAAAAAAGCTCGGAGAAGAGGCCGTCGAGACCGTTATCGCCGCGATCGAGGGCGAAAAGGCCGCCTTGACGAGCGAAACGGCCGATTTGCTCTATCATCTGATCGTCGTATTGAAAATCGGCGGCGTCCCGTTACAAGATGTCATGGGGGAGCTGGAGCGGCGGACAAGCCAGTCCGGCCTAGCGGAGAAGGCCAGCCGGAAGAGTTGATGATCCAGGCAGTGCGCGACAAGAACCAGACGGATATTCCGGACGATTTCGGCAATCACGACTATTCTCCCTACCGCTTCTTCCCGGCAGACGAATGGGCGCGCTTCCGCGCCGATACGCCGCTGACGCTGACTGCCGACGAGGTGCAGCGGCTGCGCTCGCTGGGCGACCCGATCGATCTCAACGAAGTCAGGCGCATCTATCTGTCGCTGTCGCGCCTGCTGTCGGCCCATGTCGAATCCTCGCAGATGCTCTTCGAGCAGCGCAAGCGCTTCCTCAGCCTCTCGGACGAGGCGAAGACGCCCTATGTCATCGGCATCGCCGGCTCGGTCGCGGTCGGCAAGTCCACCACCGCGCGCATCCTGATGGAACTGCTGTCGCGCTGGCCGTCCAGCCCCAAGGTCGACCTCGTGACGACCGACGGCTTCCTCTATCCGAACGCGGTGCTCCAGCGCGAGAACCTGATGGAGCGCAAGGGGTTCCCGGAAAGCTACGACATCGGCGCGCTGTTGCGCTTCCTCTCGGCCATCAAGGCCGGCAAGAAGGACGTCAAGGCACCGACCTATTCGCACCTCACCTATGACGTGCTGCCCAACACCTTCCGCACCATTGACCGGCCGGACATCCTGATCTTCGAGGGCATCAACGTCCTGCAGTCGCGCAACCTGCCGGCGGACGGCAAGATCGTGCCGATGGTCTCCGATTTCTTCGATTTCTCGATCTATATCGACGCCGAGGAGACGCTGATCCATGCCTGGTACGTGGAGCGCTTCATGCGCCTTCGGGAAACCGCCTTCCGCAACCCGGATTCCTATTTCCATCGCTACGCGACGATCAGCGAAAAGGAAGCGCTTGCGATCGCGGAAAACCTCTGGCGCAACATCAACCTGAAGAACCTGCACCAGAACATCCTGCCGACCCGCCCGCGCGCCGACCTCATCCTGCAGAAGGGCCGGAACCACCTCATCGAGACGGTGGCGCTGCGCAAGCTCTAGTCGTTTTAACCTAATTCCGGACGCAAAACCAAGCCGGCTACGGATTGACCCGGCGAAGCGTCAGGTTGATGCGTCCGGCATTCTTCAACAGCGTCGACGTGCCCGGATAGATCCGGTCGACCCCGTGAAAGATCAGCCGGCTTTCGCCACCGAACACGAAGACGTCGCCGCTCGCAAGACGGAACGACCGCGTCGGATCGCTGCGTGAAACACCGCCGACACGAAACAGGCACTGGTCGCCCAGCGAGACGGACACGACGGGCGCGGCAAATTCGGTCTCGTCCCGGTCCTGGTGCAGGCCCATCCTGGCGTCCGGATCGTAGAAATTGACGAGGCAAGCCTCCGGCGGCTTCTCGAAGCCGGAAACCTCGTTCCACAGGGCAAGAAGCGCATCGGGAATGGCGGGCCAGGGACGGCCGGTCTCGGGATGGACAGGCTGGTAACGATAGCCACCCGCCTTGTCCGTCACCCAGCCGAGCGGGCCGCAATTGGTCATGCGCACCGACATCGGCTTGCCGGTTCTCGGCATGCGCGGCACGAAGAGCGGCGCTTCGACCACGACCTGCCGAATTGCGGCGACGAGGGCTTCCTGCGCCGGACGGTCGAAATGGCCGGGGAAGTAGCAAAGCCCCGGGGCGAGACCGCGCTCAGCCATGCGCGCTCACGCTTCCGCCAGATCCGGGATGCGCAGCACCTGGCCGGGATAGATCTTGTCCGGATGGGTCAGCATCGGCCGGTTGGCGTCGAAGATCAGCGTGTGCCTGGCGCCCTTGCCCTTGCCGTAGTGGGATTCGGCGATCTTCCAGAGATTGTCGCCCTTCTTGACCGTGTAGAGGGTCGGCGCCTGTGCGGGCGTTGCGGCCTCGGCCAGCGCGGTCATGTCGGCCTGGCCGGGCTTGAGGCCGGAATCGGCCGGCACGACCTTGAGGTCGGCGGCCTCCACCCTGGAAATGCCGAGCGTGTTGCCGACGGCGATCACCGCCTTCTCGAAGGCCGTCTGGTCGGCCACGACACCCTTCAGCACGCATTTGTCGCCCTCGACGGAGACTTCGACATTCTGCGTGCCGAGATCGAAGGAATCGAGCTCCTTCTTGACCGCCGCCGCTTCCGGCGCTTCGTCGTCGCCACCGATGCCGAGCTTCTTGCCGGCGGTCTTGATGAAGCTGAAGAGACCCATGGCTACCTCCCTGGTCTTCCTGCCTGGTTTTCCGAACTAAAGCAGAGCCCTTCCGCAAAGGAAAGATTCCGTTTCACGCTCACCGGTAAACGGCCGGGTTGCGGCAATCATTCGCCGCCGGGCTTGGCCCGCATGCGCTTGACGTCCGACCGGCCCGACTTTTCCTTGAGCCGGCGTTCGACCGAACCTTTTGTCGGCTTCGTCTTCTTGCGCACCGGCGGCGGCGGTTCGGCCGCCTTGAGGATCAGCTCCTTCAGCCGTTCGCGCGCATCCTCCCGGTTGCGCTCCTGGCTGCGGAAGCGGTTCGCCTCGATCATCAGCACGCCGTCCTTGGAGACCTTGCGGCCGGCCAGCCTTTCCGCATTGGCCTTCACCCGATCGCTGAGCGAGGGCGAGTTGCGCAGGTCGAAGAAGAGCTGCACGGCCGTCGAGACCTTGTTGACGTTCTGCCCGCCCGGACCGCCCGCCAGCACGAACTGCTCGGTCAGCTCCCAGCCGGCGATCGTGATGGAACTCTTGATGTAGAGGGGCGCGCTGGCCATGGAAATTCCTTTCCCGGCCGTTTTAACCGGCACCGGGCAAAACGGGAAGCCGCCGCCAAAGACGAAAACGCAGACGAAAAACCCGGCCTCAAGGGCCGGGTTTCACGTGAATCATCGCCGATGCACCTTATTCGGCAGCGACCTTCAGGCCCGGCG
This sequence comes from Shinella sp. WSD5-1, assembly GCF_963942435.1. GTDB lineage: Bacteria > Pseudomonadota > Alphaproteobacteria > Rhizobiales > Rhizobiaceae > Shinella > Shinella yambaruensis. The sequence continues at coordinate 580,024 of NZ_OZ012596.1, read as the reverse complement.
CGGCATCGCGCACGCCGCCGTCCACATGGTCCTCGAACTTCTCGAAGTTCGTAATGAACATGTCGACGAGCTTGCGGGCCTGCTTGTCATAGGCAGCGCCGTTGGCCCAGGTCGAGCGCGGATCGAGGATCTTCGTGTCGACGCCCGGCACCGAAACGGGGACCTGGAAGCCGAAATTGTCGTCGCGGCGGAAGAGCGCATCCTTCAGGGAGCCGTCCAGCGCGCTGGCGAGCAGGGTGCGCGTCGCCTTGATCGGCATGCGGCGGCCTTCGCCATAGGCGCCGCCCGTCCAGCCGGTGTTGACCAGCCAGCAATCGACGCCGTGCTCGGCAATCAGCTCCTTCAAAAGGTTACCGTAGACCGCCGGGTGGCGCGGCATGAAAGGCGCGCCGAAGCAGGTCGAGAAGGTGGCTTCCGGCTCGGTCACACCGCGTTCCGTGCCGGCGACCTTGGCGGTGTAGCCGGAAAGGAAGTGGTACATGGCCTGGTCGGGCGTCAGCTTGGCGATCGGCGGCATGACGCCGAAGGCATCGGCCGTCAGCATGATGATCGTCTTCGGATGCGGCGCGCGGCCGGTCTCGCTGGCATTCGGGATGAAATCCAGCGGATAGGCGCAGCGGGTGTTTTCCGTCAGCGAGCCGTCGTTGAAATCCGGAACGCCGTTGGCGTCGAGCACGACGTTCTCCAGAACGGAGCCGAAACGCTGCGTCGTCGCGTAGATCTCCGGCTCGGCCTCGGCCGAAAGGCGGATCGCCTTGGCATAGCAGCCGCCTTCGAAGTTGAAGATGCCGTTTTCGCCCCAGCCGTGCTCGTCGTCGCCGACCAGCGTGCGGCTCGGATCGGCCGACAGGGTCGTCTTGCCGGTGCCGGAGAGGCCGAAGAACACGGCCGCGTCACCATCCGGGCCGACATTGGCCGAGCAGTGCATCGGCATGACCTTTTCCGAGGGCAGCAGCCAGTTGAGCACGGTGAAGACCGACTTCTTCATCTCGCCGGCATAGAAAGTGCCCGCGATCAGCACGATGCCGCGCGTCAGGTCGCAGGCGATCATGGTTTCCGTGCGGGCGCCGTGGCGCTCCGGATCGGCCTTGAAGGTCGGCAGGTCGATGATCGTCAGCTTCGGCACGAAGGTCGCAAGATCCTTCTCTTCCGGGCGGATGAGCAGGTTGCGGATGAACAGCGAATGCCAGGCGAGTTCCGTGACGACGCGGGTCGGCAGGGCGTAATCGGCATCGGCGCCGCCGACGAGATCCTGCACGAAGAGGTCGCGGGCGGCCGCATGGGCCAGCATGTCGGCGTGCAGCACATCGAAATGCTCGCGCGAGACGGCCTTGTTGTTGTCCCACCAGATGGCGCCCTCGGTGTTTTCGTCGCGCACGACGAACTTGTCCTTGGGCGAGCGGCCGGTGTGCTGGCCGGTGAGGGCGCGAAGGGCGCCATGGGCCGTCTTGACCGCTTCCCCGCGACCGAGGGCCTCTTCATAGAGAGCCTCTGCTGCAAAGTTGTACCGGACCGTACCGTCGGTGTGGATACCCATCGCGGTGAGCCCCTGAGCGGGGTTGCGAACGCCAAGTTCCTGCATGGTCCAGTTTTCCTCCAAGGCGACAAGACTGGTGTGAATTTTGCGGGAACCTAATGCGCGGCTGTCACAAAGACAAGAGGAAAATAGAAATTAGGCAATGATATCAATTAATTAATCGATTTAAACAATTATGTGACTTTTTTAATCGTTTGAATAATCGATTTAAAAATGACTCGGCCGGCCGGCCCGAAACGTCTCCCTTTATCTTCGCCACAATTTGTTCCACCTTTATCCCCAGGAAGGCGCATCACATCCAGGACAGGAAACGATCCGAGGTCGGGAAAGGCGCCGATGAATATGGAGACTAGCAGGATGCAGACGATCGCACTCGTTGACGACGACCGGAATATTCTGACATCCGTGTCGATCGCTCTGGAGGCCGAAGGCTACAAGGTGGAGACCTATACGGACGGCGCCTCGGCGCTCGACGGCCTTCTTGCCCGTCCGCCGCATCTTGCGATCTTCGACATCAAGATGCCGCGCATGGATGGCATGGAACTGCTGCGCCGGCTGCGCCAGAAATCCGATATCCCCGTCATCTTCCTCACCTCGAAGGACGAGGAGATCGACGAACTGTTCGGCCTGAAGATGGGCGCGGACGACTTCATCACCAAGCCGTTCTCGCAGCGCCTGCTGGTCGAGCGCGTCAAGGCGATCCTGCGCCGGGCCTCGAGCCGCGAGGCCGCCGCCTCCGCCGGGGCCGCCGGCAGCACGGCGAAGGCCGGGGAAGTGGCGGCCCGCTCGCTGGAGCGCGGCCAGCTCGTCATGGACCAGGAGCGCCATACCTGCACCTGGAAGGGCGAGCCGGTGACGTTGACCGTGACCGAATTCCTCATCCTGCACTCGCTGGCGCAACGCCCCGGCGTGGTGAAGAGCCGCGATTCGCTGATGGACGCGGCCTATGACGAGCAGGTCTATGTCGACGACCGCACCATCGACAGCCACATCAAGCGGCTGCGCAAGAAGTTCAAGATGGTCGACACCGACTTCGACATGATCGAAACGCTCTACGGCGTCGGCTATCGGTTCCGCGAGACCGCATAACGCGATTTCGCTTGCATGGACCGCGGCGGCGATGGCATGCCGCGGTCAGGCGGCACCATGCCGCCGGCATGAAGGATGAAGCCGCTTGTTGCAGACAATGTCGGAAAAAGACGGGCCGGAAAAGGATGGGGAAGACGTCGAGGGCCGGCCTGCGCCGCGATCCCTGCGCCGCCGCTGGACCCATCCCTTCACGCTCGCCCGGCGCATCTTCGGCAATGCCGTCTTTTCGAGCCTGACGCGCCGCATCCTGTTCTTCAACCTCGTCGCGCTCGTCGTGCTCGTCGCGGGCATCCTCTATCTCAACCAGTTCCGCGAGGGGCTGATCGATGCGCGCGTCGAGAGCCTCCTGACCCAGGGCGAGATCATCGCAGGCGCGATCTCCGCCTCCGCCTCCGTCGACACCAACTCGATCACCATCGACCCGGAAAAGCTGCTGGAACTGCAGGCCGGCCAGAGCATCACGCCGCTGCCGAACGACGAAGACCTCGAATTCCCGATCAATCCGGAGCGCGTCGCGCCCGTGCTGAGAAGGCTGATCTCGCCGACCCGCACCCGCGCGCGCATCTATGACACGGACGCCAACCTGCTGCTCGATTCGCGGCACCTCTACACGCAGGGCCAGGTGCTGCGCTTCGACCTGCCGCCGGTGGAGCCGGAGAGCACCAGCCTCATCGAGCGCATGAACGTCTGGTTCAACCGCATCCTCCAGCCGAGCAACCTGCCGCAGTACAAGGAAGCGCCCGGCGGCGACGGCTCGATCTATCCGGAAGTGATGAACGCGCTGACCGGCGTGCGCGGCGCGGTCGTGCGCGTCAACGACAAGGGCGAGCTGATCGTCTCGGTCGCCGTGCCCGTGCAGCGGTTTCGCGCCGTGCTCGGCGTCTTGCTGCTCTCCACCCAGGCGGGCGACATCGACAAGATCGTCCATGCCGAACGGCTTGCCATCATGCGCGTCGCGGGCGTCGCCGGCCTCGTCAACATCGCGCTGTCGCTGCTGCTCTCCAGCACCATCGCCAATCCGCTGCGCCGGCTTGCGGCGGCGGCGATCCGCGTGCGGCGCGGGGCGAAGGAGCGCGAGGAGATCCCCGACTTCTCGGTGCGCCAGGACGAGATCGGCAACCTTTCGATTGCACTGCGCCAGATGACGAACGCGCTCTACGACCGCATCGACGCGATCGAGAGCTTCGCCGCCGATGTCAGCCACGAGCTGAAGAACCCGCTGACCTCGCTGCGCAGCGCCGTCGAGACGCTTCCGCTCGCGCGCACGGACGAATCGAAGAAGCGCCTCCTCGACATCATCCAGCACGACGTGCGCCGGCTCGACCGCCTGATCAGCGACATCTCGGACGCGTCCCGCCTCGATGCCGAGCTTGCCCGCAGCGATGCCCGCACCGTCGACCTCGAAAAGCTGCTTGGCGACCTCATCGACATTTCCCGCCAGGTCAACACGCGCAAGAAGCCGGTCACCCTCGATTTCGTGGTGGACCGCAAGGACAATCCGAAGGCGAAATTCGAGATATCGGGCTACGAGCTGCGCATAGGCCAGATCGTCACCAACCTCATCGAGAATGCCCGCTCCTTCGTGCCGGATCCCGGCGGGCGCATCGTCGTGCGCCTGTCGCGCGGGCGGAACGACCGCTGCATCATCCAGGTCGAGGACAACGGCCCCGGCATCCAGGCGGAAAACATCGACCGCATCTTCGAGCGGTTCTACACGGACCGCCCCGCCACCGAGGATTTCGGCCAGAATTCCGGCCTCGGCCTTTCCATCTCGCGGCAGATCGCCGAGGCGCATGGCGGCACGCTGAAGGCCGACAACATCGTCGACAAGGCGACCGGGGAACTGGCCGGCGCCCGCTTCACGCTGTCGCTGCCGACCGGCAACCAGAAATGAGCGGGGTTTCGCGGGCAAAGACGACCCCTGCGGGGAGAGCCACCCCTCATCCCGCTGCCGCGACCTTCTCCCCGCGTGCGGGGAGAAGGGGGGTGTTGCGTCGGTTTCCCAAGGCAGTGGCCCTTGTCGCGGCAGCGGGATGAGGGGCATGCCGAACGCAGCGCCCGTCAACCTCCATGCCACCGCCATCGTCATCGGCACGACGGGGCTTCTGTTCGTCGGCCCCTCCGGCACCGGAAAAAGCGCCGTCGCGCTCCACTGCATCGAGGAGGCCCGCGCCCGCGGCCTTTTCGCCGCCCTGATCAGCGACGACCAGGTTTTCATCATCGAAGCGAACGGCCGGCTCATCGCGCGTGCACCCAAAAGCATCGCCGGCCTGGCGGAGATCCGCGGGGCCGGGATCGTGCCGGTGGGGACGATCGAAGCGGCGGTTCTGACCCGGGCGATCCGGCCGATCGAACCGCCTTTCGCCGAGCGCCTGCCGCCGGAAGGGGAAACCGTCGCGGTCCTGCCGTCGTTCTTGCTGCCGCTTACCCGGCTGCCGCTCTTGCCCGGCGTGAGCGCTTTTTCGACCTTGGCCGCAATTCACCCGGAAATCCTGAAGAGTTGACCCCAAAAGCCCCGTCAAAAAGCGGAATCGGGCATTTTGGGCTTGCACTTGGTCTTTTCATTGACATGATGGCCACCCCAACGGTGGACGAAATTGCTGCATTGCGGTATTCCGCCGTCCGTTTGAGTTGGGAAACTGGAGCGACTGCTGATGATCGGACTGGTGCTTGTCACCCATGGCAAGCTTGCGGAGGAATTCCGGCACGCCCTTGAACATGTCGTTGGTCCGCAAAAGGCGATCGAGACCGTCTGCATCGGCCCCGAGGACGACATGGACCAGCGCCGCCAGGATATCCTGGAAGCGGTGATGAAGGCCGACCAGGGCCATGGCGTCATCATCCTCACCGACATGTTCGGCGGCACCCCCTCGAACCTCGCCATTTCCGTGATGAGCGGCGACGGCATCGAGGTGATCGCCGGCGTGAACCTTCCCATGCTGATCAAGCTTGCCGGCATCCGCGGCGAGAACAACATGGAGAAGGCGCTGATCGACGCCTCCGAGGCCGGCCGCAAATATATCAACGTGGCAAGCCGCGTCTTGAGCGGCAAATAAGGTTCTCCGCCCTCCATGACCGTCTCGAAAGAGCTCCTCATCATCAACAAGCGCGGCCTGCACGCCCGCGCCTCGGCGAAATTCGTCCAGACGGTCGACGGCTACGACGCCGAGGTCACCGTCTCCAAGGACGGCATGACGGTGGGCGGCACCTCGATCATGGGCCTGATGATGCTCGCCGCCAGCCCCGGCTGTTCCGTGCTGGTGACGGCGGTCGGCGTCCAGGCCCGCGAGGTGCTCGACGCGCTCGATGCGCTGGTGGCCGATCGTTTCGGCGAAGAAATGTAGGCCACGTGTCGATATAAGGATATAAAGACTTCTTTATATCCTGTTGCTCCAGCCGGCGTTTCCTGATAGGAAGCGCCATCACGAACAGGATCTGTTCGTTCCACGCATGTGCGCAGGCATCTTCACGACGCACGTGCCAAAAGGCTGGAGACCCCATGACCACCACGCAGGACTACCACGTTGCCGACATCGCGCTCGCCGATTTCGGCCGCAAGGAAATTCAGATCGCCGAAACGGAAATGCCGGGCCTGATGGCCTGCCGCGAAGAATTCGGTGCGTCCAAGCCGCTGAAGGGCGCACGCATCACCGGCTCGCTGCACATGACGATCCAGACCGCCGTGCTCATCGAGACGCTGGTCGCGCTCGGCGCGGACGTGCGCTGGGCCTCGTGCAACATCTTCTCCACGCAGGACCACGCCGCCGCCGCGATCGCCGCCGCCGGCATCCCGGTCTATGCCGTGAAGGGTGAGACGCTCACCGAATACTGGGAATACACCGACAAGATCTTCCAGTGGGCCGATGGCGGCTTCTCCAACATGATCCTTGACGACGGCGGCGACGCCACCATGTACATCCTGCTCGGCGCGCGCGCCGAAGCCGGCGAGAACGTGCTGGTCAACCCCGGCTCGGAAGAAGAGGAAATCCTCTTCGCGCAGATCAAGAAGCGCCTCGCCGCCTCCCCGGGCTGGTTCACCAAGCAGCGCGACGCCATCAGGGGCGTGACCGAAGAGACCACCACCGGCGTCAACCGTCTCTACCAGCTCCAGCAGAAGGGCCTGCTGCCCTTCCCGGCGATCAACGTCAACGACTCGGTCACCAAGTCGAAGTTCGACAACAAGTACGGCTGCAAGGAATCGCTGGTCGACGGCATCCGCCGCGGCACCGACGTCATGATGGCCGGCAAGGTCGCCGTGGTCTGCGGCTATGGCGACGTGGGCAAGGGCTCCGCCGCCTCGCTGCGCGGCGCCGGCGCGCGCGTGAAGGTGACGGAAATCGACCCGATCTGCGCCCTTCAGGCCGCCATGGACGGTTTCGAGGTCGTGCAGCTCGAGGATGTCGTCTCCTCCGCCGACATCTTCATCACCACCACCGGCAACAAGGACGTCATCCGCCTCGAGCATATGCGCGAGATGAAGGACATGGCGATCGTCGGCAATATCGGCCACTTCGACAACGAGATCCAGGTCGCCTCGCTCAAGAACCTCAAGTGGACCAACATCAAGCCGCAGGTCGACATGATCGAGTTCCCGAAGGGCAACCGCATGATCCTTCTGTCGGAAGGCCGCCTCTTGAACCTCGGCAACGCCACCGGCCACCCGTCCTTCGTGATGTCCGCCTCCTTCTCCAACCAGGTCCTCGCCCAGATCGAGCTCTTCACCAAGGGCGAGATCTACAAGAACGAGGTCTACGTGCTGCCCAAGCAGCTCGACGAGAAGGTCGCCCGCCTGCACCTTGCCAAGCTCGGCGCGCGCCTGACGGAACTCTCCGAGGAGCAGGCCGGCTATATCGGCGTGACGACCCAGGGTCCGTTCAAGGCCGAACACTACAGATACTGATCCTTACCCGGGTTATCCACAACATCTAGGGGCTGCGCGCTTGACAAGGCGCGCAGCTTCTTTTTTGGGCGCGTCCCTTCCCGACGATTCTGGAAACAAGTATCGTTTAAAGCATTGATTCGGCGTGCAGATGCGGACCCTTCGCGCCGGATTGGGATGTCTTGTCGATCAGGCGGCAAACGGACGGAGACATACCGGGGATGATGGCGGACAGAAAACGAGGCCGTTCCGGGCAGGCTTTTGCCGTGCCGGAGCGGAACAGGGCGCATTCGCTTGCGCAGAATAAATTTATGGTTAACGAATGGTTTACACGCGGCAGGCGTCGTCTCGTATCGGCACTGTCGGCCGGCTCGGCGCTGACGGCCCTTGCCGGCCCGGCGCACGCCGCCGGCCCCTATCTCGCCACCACGGAGATCGTCACCGTTTCCATGCTGCTCGGCGTGATGTCGGCAGCGATGGTCTCGGCGATCTGGATGATCCGCCAGCGCGGCCGCATGGAGGCGGAAAGCCGCGAACTGAAGGCGCATCTTTCCGACGCCCGCCACAACGTTTCCCGCCTGCAGGCACTGATCGGCGACAAGGACCGGCGCATCGTCGTCTGGGACGGCCTTTCGGAGAAGCCGGAATTCCTGGGCCAGCTGCCGGCGGAGACCGGCGCGCCGCAGGCCGATCGCGATTTTCTCGCCTTCGGCCGCTGGCTGAAGCCCACCTCCGCCGCCGAGATCGAGCGCGCCGTGGAGCGGCTGCGCTCGCAGGCGCAGAGTTTCGACCTGATCCTCGAAACGAGCCGCGAGGAAGTGCTGGAAGCGCAGGGCCGCGTTTCCGGCGGCCAGGCCTTCGTGCGCTTCGTGGCGCTGAACAATCTGCGCGCGGAAGCCGCCGAACTGAAGCTGGAGCGCGACAGGCTGGTCCAGGCGCTCACCACGCTGCAGGGCCTGCTCGACCAGATCGACCTGCCCGTCTGGCAGCGCGCCGCCGACGGCTCGCTTGCCTGGGTGAACGAGGCCTATGCCGAGGCCGTCGAGGCCAGGGACGCCGCCGCCGCCGTCACCGAGGGCCGCGAGCTTCTCCCCACCATCGCGCGCGAAAAAATCCGCGCCGCCAGCACCTATGACGCGCCGTTCCGCGACAAGATCTCCACCGTCGTGCACGGCAACCGCAGCTTCTTCGACGTCGTCGATGCGCGCAGCCCGACGGGCTCGGCCGGCATCGCCGTCAATGTCTCCGATATCGAGGCGGTGCGCGAGGAACTGGTGCGCACGCTGAAGAGCCATGCCGAGACGCTCGATCATCTCGCGACCCCTGTCGCCATCTTCGACGGCGAGCAGCGGCTGCAGTTCTACAACCAGGCCTTCCAGCGCATGTGGGAGATCGACACGGCTTTCCTCGAAGGCAAGCCCGGCAATGGCGAACTGCTCGACCGCCTTCGCGCCGGCGGAAAGCTGCCGGAACAGCTCAACTGGAAACAGTGGAAGGACAACGCGCTTTCCGTCTACCGCGCCATCGACACGCAGACCGACCTCTGGCACCTGCCGAACGGCCAGACGCTGCGCGTCTTCGCCACCGCACGCCCGCAGGGCGGCGCGACCTGGGTCTTCGAGAACCTGACGGAAAAGGTCGATCTCGAAACGCGCTACAACACGCTGGTGCAGGTGCAGGACGAGACGATCGACCACCTCGCCGAGGGCGTCGCCGTGTTCAGCCCGGACGGGCGCATCCGCCTCTCCAACCCGGCCTTCCGCGCGCTCTGGGGCATCAGCGAGGCCGAGGCGAAATCCGGCACCCATATCCGCGCCATCGAGCAGGCCTGCGCGCCGTCCTACGACAAGCCGGACGGCTGGAAGCGCTTCGCCCATATCATCACCAGCTTCGACGACGAGCGCCCCTCCTGCCAGGGCGTGCTGGAGCTGCGCACCGGCCTGGTGCTCGACTTCGCCGTCATCCCGCTTTCCAACGCCCAGACGATGCTGACCTTCGTCAACATCACCGACAGCGTGCGCGTCAGCCGGGCCCTCACCGAAAAGAACGAGGCGCTGCGCAAGGCCGATGCGCTGAAGAACGATTTCGTCCAGCACGTCTCCTACGAGCTGCGCTCGCCGCTAACCAACATCATCGGCTTCGCCGATCTCCTGAAGACGCCGACCATGGGCGAGCTCAACGAGCGGCAGGCCGAATATGTCGACCATATCGCGACATCATCGGCGGTGCTGCTGACCATCGTCAACGACATCCTCGACCTTGCCACCGTCGATGCCGGCATCATGGAGCTCGACTACAGCGAGATCAACCTGACGGACCTGCTCGACGACGTCTCCATGCAGTTCGCCGACCGGCTGCACGAGGCGCAGGTGACGTTGGAAATCACCGCCCCCGACAATCTCGGCACCATCGTCGCCGACCAGCAGCGCCTCAAGCAGATCCTGATAAAACTACTGAGCAATGCCGCGAATTTCGCGCCGGAAGGCAGCTCGATCGGCCTCAAGTGCTGGCGCGAGGGCGCCGACCTCGTCTTCACCGTTTCCGACCGCGGGCCGGGCATTCCGCAGGACGTGCTGCAGACGGTGTTCGATCGCTTCGAAAGCCACGGCCGGCGCGGCGGCGCGGGCCTCGGCCTCTCGATCGTCGAGAGCTTCGTCAGCCTGCACCACGGCACCGTCACCATCGACAGCCGCGAGGGGCGCGGCACGGATGTCACCTGCCGCATCCCGTCTGCGACGATGACCTCCTTCGCCGCGGCGGAATAGGCCCGGATGGCGCTCGACCTCTTCCTTCCCGACGAAGCCGCCACCATCCGCTTCGGCGAGGACATGGCGCTCGGCCTGAAGCGCGGCGACTATGTCGCGCTGTCGGGCGATCTCGGCGCCGGCAAATCGACCTTTTCCCGCGCGCTGATCCGGGCGATCGCCGGCGACGCCGATCTCGAAGTGCCGAGCCCGACCTTCACGCTGGTTCAGAGCTACGACCTGCGCATCCCCGTCGCCCATTTCGACCTCTACCGCATCGCCGATGCCGCGGAGATCGACGAACTCGGCTTCGACGAAGCGCTCTCCGACGGCATCTGCCTCGTCGAATGGCCGGAAAAGGGTTTTGGCGCGCTGCCGGCGGACGGCATCACGCTCACCTTCCTGCATGAGGGGGACGGGCGGCGCGTCACCATCGACGCCCCGGCACCGGCGCTGGCGCGCATTCGCCGCTCGCTGGCGATCCGCGCCTTTCTCGACGAAGCCGGCTACCGAAATGCGGTGCGCCGCCACCTGACGGGCGACGCCTCGGTGCGTGCCTATGAGCATGTCGATGCCGGCGGCGCGCGTTTGGTGCTGATGGATTCGCCGCGCCACGCGCCGGGGCCGATCCTTGCCCATGGCAAATACTACCAGCAGATCGCCCATATCGCCGAGGACGTGAAACCCTTCATCGCCGTCGGCCGCTATCTCGTCGCCCGCGGCCTGCGCGCCCCGGCCATCCATGCGATGGATATCGAGCAAGGCATCATCCTGATCGAGGACCTCGGCAGCGCAGGCGTGCTCGACGAAAACGGGGTGCCGATCGCCGAGCGCTACCGCGAAAGCGCCGCCTGCCTTGCGCATCTGCACGGGGAGGCCGCTGAGCGGGACCTTCCCGTCGCCGGCGACATCGTGCACCGCGTGCCGGACTTCGACCGCGACGCCATGCAGATCGAGGTGAGCCTTCTCACCGACTGGTACCTGCCCTACAAGCGTGGCACGCCGGCAAGCGAGGACGAGCGCCGCGGCTATGTCGCCCTGTGGGACGGACTGATCGACAGCCTTGCCGCCGCCGAGCACAATCTGCTGCTGCGCGACTTCCACTCGCCGAACATCATCTGGCGGCCGGAAGCGACCGGCACCGACCGGGTCGGCATCATCGATTTCCAGGATGCGATGATCGGCCCCTCGGCCTATGACGTCGCCTCGCTGGTGCAGGATGCGCGCGTCGACATGCCGGAGGGCGTGGCGGAAAGCGTGCTCGACCATTACCTGTCGCTGCGGGCTGCGGAGCCCGGCTTTAACCGGGACCGTTTCCTGCGCGACTGGCACGTCATGGCTGCGCAGCGCAACTGCAAGCTCGTCGGCCTCTGGGTGCGGCTGATGCAGCGCGACGGCAAGCCGGCCTATATGCGCCACATGCCGCGCACCCTGCGCAATCTGGAACGGGCGCTCGCCCATCCCGACCTCGCCCCCTTGCGCGAGTGGTGCGAAAAGGCTGGAATCCTCGCGACCGAATCATGATCGCGAGCAGCCGATGAAGATCGAAGACGCCATGGTGCTGGCCGCCGGCCTCGGCACCCGCCTGCGCCCCATCACCGACACGATGCCCAAGCCCCTGGTGCCGGTCGCCGGCAAGGCGATGATCGACTACGGGCTCGATGCGCTGGCGGAGGCCGGCGTCAAGCGCGCGGTCGTCAACGTGCACCATTTCGCCGACCAGATGATCGCGCATCTTGCCGGCCGCGCGGTGCCGCAGATCATCCTCTCCGACGAGACGGAGCGCCTGATGAATTCCGGCGGCGGGCTGGCCAAGGGCCTGAAACTGCTTGGCCGCGACCCCGTCTTCGTGATGAATGCCGACCTCTTCTGGATCGGCGAGAAGCCCGGCGAGCCGAGCAATCTCGAACGGCTGGCGGAGGCCTTCGACCCCCAGCGCATGGACATGCTGCTGCTCTGCGTGAAGCTGGAGGACACGACCGGCCACAACGGCAAGAAGGATTTCTCCATGGACACCGACGGGCGGCTGGCGCGCTACCGGGAGGGCGACGGAACAGCCTTCGTCTATGCCGGCGCCATCGCCATGATGCCGGCCCTCTTCGACGACGCGCCCGAGGACGCCTTCAACCTCAACATCTATTTCGACCGGGCGATCGAAAACGGCCGCCTCTACGGCATCGTGATGGACGGCCACTGGATCACCGTCGGCACGCCGGAGGCGATCGGCGCGGCGGAAGCCGTCATCGGCGCGGCGCGCGAGGCGGCGGCGTGACGCGCGCGCGGGGGCGCATCTATTCCATCCCGGCGAGCCTGCCTTTCTTGAGGACGACCGCCCAGAGCCTTGTCGACGGCCGGCTCGTGCCCGGCTTCACCTATGATCCCGCCGACCCGCTGGCGCTGGCCGACGTCACGATCTATGTGCCGACCCGTCGCTCGGCCCGCGTGCTGCGCTCGGAATTCGTCGATCTCTTCGGCGGGCGCTCGGCCATCCTGCCGGTCATCCGCGCGCTCGGCGAGACGGACGACGACAGCGGCTTCTTCGACGAGGCGGCGCCGGCGCTGCTCGACATGGCCGAGCCGCTGTCCGGCCCGGCGCGCCTTCTCGAACTCGCCCGCCTCGTGCTCGCCTGGCGCAACCAGCTGCCCGCGGCCGTCACCTCCGTGCATGTGGAAAGCCCGCTCGTCGCGCCCGCGAGCCCCGCCGATGCCGTCTGGCTTGCCCGCAACCTCGCCGAGATCATCGACGCGATGGAGACGGAAGAGCTCGACTGGCTGGCGCTCGACAATCTCGACGTCTCCAACCATGCGCTCTGGTGGCAGCTCACCGCCGAATTTTTAAAGATCGCCAGCGAATTCTGGCCGGCGCGGCTGACGGAGCTCAACCGTTCCTCCCCGTCGCTGCGGCGCAACGCGACGCTGCATGCCGAGACGGAACGCTACCGCGCCACGCCGCCCGCCGGCCCCGTCATCATCGCCGGCTCGACCGGCTCCATTCCCGCGACCGCCGGCCTGATCGCGGCCGTGGCGGACCTGCCGAACGGCGTCGTCATCCTGCCGGGGCTCGATCGCTTCATGTCCGACGCCGAATGGCTGCTCGTCGGCCATCAGACCGGCACCGACGGCGCCCCGAAGCCCGATGCCGCCGCCCGCAGCCATCCGCAATACGGCCTCCACCGCCTGCTTGCCCGCATGGGCTGCACGCGCGCGGATGTCGAATTGCTCGGCACGCCGCCCGAAGCGCTGGAATATCGCTCGCAGATCCTCTCCAGCGCCTTCCTGCCGACGCAGGCGACGGCCGGCTGGGGCGAGGTTCGCGGCGCGCTCGATGCGGGCCGGCTGGCCGAGGCCTTCGAGGCCGTGTCGCTCGTCGAGGCGGCCAACGAGCGGGAAGAAGCGGTGGCGATCGCCATTGCGCTGCGCCTGGCGCTGGAGGATGGCGAGGACGCCCAGGCGGCGCTGATCACGCCCGACCGCAAGCTCGGCCGGCGCGTGGCGGCGGAGCTTGCCCGATTCGGCATCGAGGCGGACGATTCGGCCGGCACGCCCTTGCTCTCGACTCTGCAGGGCACGCTCCTGCGCCTCCTTACCGAGGCGGCGCTGCGGCCGGGCGACCCGGTGCCGCTCGTCGCGCTGCTGAAACACCCGCTTGCCCGCTTCGGCCTGCCCGTGGCGGACCTTGCCGAGGCCGTCACGGCGCTGGAGCTGACGGCGCTGCGCGGCGGCACGGCCGAGATCGACATTTCCACGCTCGAACCGCTGCTCGAGGCCGCCCTTGCCCGGCAGGCGCAGGACCGCCACCCGCCGGAATGGCGCACGGCGCTTTCCGAGGCCGCAATCCCGCTTGCCCGCGACCTCGCCCGCCGTATCGCAGAAGCCGTCGAGCCGCTTGCCGGCGCGCTCGTGCAGGAAAGCCGCACGGGCCGGCGCTTTTCCTCGAAGCTCGCGGTCTCCGACTGGTCGGAACGGACGGGACGCGCGCTCGAGGCGGTGGCGGTGGACGAGCACGGCAACCTTGCCGCCCTCTGGTCCGGCGAGGCGGGCGACAGCCTGGCGAACCTCTTCAAGAGCGTGATCGAGACGGACGGGCAGATCGAGGCCGACGGGCCGCAATGGTGCGACATCATCGAGGCCCTGGCGGCCAGCGAAAGCGTCAAGCCGCGCTCCATGCGCCATCCGCGCGTCTTCATCTTCGGCGCGCTCGAATCGCGCCTGCAGAGCGTCGACACCGTGGTGATCGGCGGGCTCAACGAAGGCACCTGGCCGGGGCAGGCGGCGAACGACGCCTTCCTGTCGCGTGTCATGAAGGTGGAGATCGGCCTGGAGCCGCCGGAACGGCGCATCGGCCAGCTCGGCCACGACCTGCAGATGGCCGCGGCCGCGCCGAAACTGGTGCTGACGCGGGCACTGCGCAACGGCACCGCGCCGACCGTCGCCTCGCGCTGGCTGCAGCGGCTGATCGCCGTCGGCGGCCCCACCCTTGCCGCCGACCTCAAGGCGCGCGGAAGGAACCTCATCGACTGGGCGAACGCCATCGACCGCAGCCCGCCCGTGCCGAATGCGCGCCGCCCGGCGCCGCATCCGCCGGCCGAGCTGCAGCCGAGGAAATACTCCTTCAGCGAGGTGGGGCGTCTCCGGCGCGATCCCTATGCGATCTATGCCCGCCATATCCTGCGCCTCGATCCGATCGCGCCCTTCAATCTCGATCCGGGGCCGGCCGAGCGCGGCTCGCTCTACCACCGCATCGTCGACCGCTTCGTGCGCGAAGAGGCGAGCGGCGAGCCCTTCACCCTCATCGGCCACATCCTTGCGGAAGAATTCGACGCCGTCGCCCTGCCCCCGCATATCGACGCCGTCTGGCGGTCGCGCTTTGCCGCCGTCGCCCGCGCCTTCGTCCACTGGCACCTGGAGCGGGCGGGCGGCGTGTATGAGAGCCTGACGGAGGTGCCGGCCTCGCTCGACCTTTCGGTCGGCGGCATCCGCCTGACCGGCATCGCCGACCGCATCGACATCCTGCCGGACGGCAGCGCCGACCTTCTCGACTACAAGACCGGCAGCACGCCGTCGCTGAAGGTGGCGCGGGCGCTGCTCGATCCGCAGCTCGCGCTGGAGGCGGCGGCGATCCGGCGCGGCGCCTTCCGCGGGCCGGGGCTTCGCGAGCCGGCGAACCTTCTCTATGTGCGCCTCAAACCCGGCGAACGGTTCAAGGCCGAACAGGTGAACAACGAGCATGCCAAATCGGCGAACGTCACGCCGAAATCCGCCATCGAGCTTGCCGAGGAAGCCCTGACGGAGCTGGAAAAGCTGCTGACGGGCCTCATCGAGGGCCGCTACGGCTTCGCCTCCCGGCTCATTCCCGAACAGGAACGGGACTATGGCGGGGAATACGACCACCTGGCGCGCGTCGCCGAATGGTCCTCGGCGGAAAGCAACGGGGAGGGCGAGGATGCTTGACGAAGACCGGCCCGCCTCCGCCGAGCCCGCCGCCTGGCTGAGCTGGACCACGCAGAAACAGGCGGCGGCCTCCGATCCCGCGCGCTCGGCCTGGGTTTCGGCCAATGCCGGCTCGGGCAAGACCCATGTGCTGACGCAGCGCGTGATCCGCCTGCTTCTCGCCGGCTGCCGGCCCTCCGCCATCCTCTGCCTCACCTATACCAAGGCCGCGGCTTCCGAGATGTCGAACCGCGTCTTCGAGCGGCTGGCCGAATGGGCGACGCTCTCCGACGAAGCGCTGACCGAGCGCGTGGCGGCGATCGAGGGCAAGGAGCCGGACCTGTTCAAGCTCGCCGAGGCGCGCCGGCTCTTCGCCCGCGCGCTCGAAACGCCGGGCGGGCTGAAGATCCAGACGATCCACGCCTTCTGCGAGGCGCTGCTGCACCAGTTCCCGCTGGAAGCCAATGTCGCCGGCCACTTCTCCGTGCTCGACGACCGGGCCGCCGCCGTGCTGCTGGCCGATGCGCGCCGCACGCTGCTGACGGCGACGACGAACGAGGACGACAGCACGCTCGCCGCCGCCTTCGCCACCGTGCTCGACATTGCCGACGACACCGGGCTGGAGCGGCTGATCGCCGATATCGTGGCGAGCCGCGGACCGATCCGCGACTTCCTGGACGGCGCCGCGAAGGCGGATGGCGTGGAGGCCGTGCTGCGCCGGGAAACCGGGCTCGACACGCACGAGACGGCGGACGACATCCTCGCCGCCTTCTGGCCGCTCGACGGTTTGCAGGGCGCGGTGCTCGATTCCTATCTCGCGGCGGCGGAGAGCCTTGGCAGCGACACGGTCAAGGCCACCGCCGCGGGCCTGCGCGGCGTGGCCCGGCTGGCCGATGCCGAGGCCCGGCGCGCCGCGCTGCATGATCTCTTCTTCACCGGTGCCGGCGCGCCGCGCAGCCTCGACCGGTCGTTCCTGTCGAAGAAGGTTCGCGACAGTGCGCCCCACCTCGAAGCCGCGCTTCTGGCCGCCCAGGCGCATGTGATCGCCTGCGACGACCGGCTACGGCGGTTCCGCATGTACGAGGCGACGCACGCGGCGCTTATCATCGCCGAACGGCTGATCGGCGACTACGAGGACCTGAAGCGTGCGCGCAGCCTGCTCGACTTCGACGACCTGATCGACCGCACCGCGCGGCTGCTCACGCGCGAGCGGGTGAGCGCCTGGGTGCACTACAAGCTCGACCAGGGCATCGACCACATCCTCGTCGACGAGGCGCAGGACACCAGCCCGCGGCAATGGCAGATCGTCAAATCGCTGACGGACGATTTCTTCGCCGGCGAAACGGCGCGGGACCGGGAGCGCACGATCTTCGCCGTCGGCGACGAGAAGCAGTCGATCTATTCCTTCCAGGGCGCCCGGCCGGAGCGTTTCGCCGAGGAGGGCCGCGCGGTTCTTCGCCGCACGCAGGCGGCGAAAGCCGCCTTCAGCCCCATCCGGCTGCTGCTTTCCTTCCGCTCGACGCGCGAGGTGCTCTCGGCCGTCGACCAGGTCTTTCTCGACCCCGCCAATGCGCGCGGGCTGACGCCGGACGGCAGCGAGATCGTGCACGCCTCCAACCGCGGGCGCGAGCCGGGCGCGGTCGATATCTGGGAGGTGATCGCCGCCCCGCCGGGGCTCGACGAGGAGGACTGGACCGCGCCCTTCGACGCGGTGGCCGAGGAGGCGCCGATCAACGTGCTGGCCCGGCGCATCGCCGATATGCTCGCGGCCTGGATCGGCCGGGAGACGGTGACGGAAAAGGGCAAGACACGGCCGATGGCGGCCGGCGACGTCATCGTTCTGGTGCGCAAGCGCGATGCCTTCGTCAATGCGCTGACGCGCACGCTGAAGCAACGGCACAACCTGCCCGTCGCCGGCGCCGACCGGCTGGTGCTGACGAAGCACATCGCCGTGCAGGACCTGATGGCGCTCGGCCGCTTCGCCGTGCTGCCGGAGGACGACCTTTCGCTGGCCGCGCTGCTGAAGAGCCCGCTGTTCAACCTCGATGAGGAGGCACTGTTCGCGCTGGCGGCGCGGCGCGGCGAAAAACAGGGGCTCTGGCCGCGGCTTGTCGCGGCGGCGGAAGAGGACGCAGCGCTGGCCGGCATCGTGCGGCGGCTGAGGGAGATGCTGCGCGATGCGCGGGGCCAGGCCGTGCACGATTTCTATGCGCGCATCCTGGGTGCCGGCGGCGGGCGGCGGGCCTTCCTCGCCCGGCTCGGGACGGAAGCCGGCGAGATCATCGACGAGTTCCTGACATTCGCGCTGGAGCAGGAGGAGAACGGCCTGCCGGGCCTGCAGGCTTTCGTCTCCACGCTGGAGCTCGAAGCCCCGACCGTCAAGCGCGAGCAGGACAAGGCGCGCGGCGAGATCCGCATCATGACGGTGCATGCCGCCAAGGGCCTGGAGGCGCCGGTCGTCTTTCTCGTCGACGGCGGGGCGAAACCCTTCAGCCCCAGCCACATGCCGCATCTGCGCTTCCTTACGGCGCCCGGCCTTGCCGGCGGCCTGCCGGCCTGGCTGCCGCTCAAGGACCTCGGCAACGCGCTGACGGCGGCCGATGCGGAGCGCATCAAGGCCGGCGCGGAGGAGGAATACCGCCGCCTGCTCTACGTGGCGATGACACGCGCGGCGGACCGCCTCGTCGTCTGCGGCTATCGCGGCCGGCTGGAGAACAAGGACACCTGGCATCAGATGATCACGGCGGCGCTTTCTGCCGATGGCGCGCGGTGCGTTGAAAGGACCTTCTCGACGGCGGGCGAGAGCTGGCCGGGATTTGCCTGGCGCGAGGCCGGCGCGGCGACCCTGGAGGCGGTCACCGCGGCTCCTGCCGAGGAGAGAGCGGCGATCGCGCTTCCGGAAGCTCTGGACCGGCCCCTGCCGCCGCAGAAATCGCTGCCCCGGCCGCTCAGCCCCTCGGGCGCGGCGGCGGTGATCGAGACGGATGCGGCGGACCTCCTGGTGCCTTCGGCGCTCTTCGGCCGGAAGGGCGGCATTCCCGGCGCCGGCCTTGCCATGGAGCGGGGACGCATCCTGCACCGTTTCCTCCAGGTCCTGCCCGCCTTTAATGCCGCGGAACGGCCGGCGGCGGCGCGGCGCTATCTCGAACGGGCGGCCGCCCACTGGCCGGAAAGCGCACGGACCTCGCTGGTCGAAGCGGCGCTCGTGGTGATCGGCGACGGGGACCTCGCCGCGATCTTTTCGCCCGCGGCGCGGGCGGAAGTGTCGATCATGGGCACGCTGACGCTCGGCAGCCGGGACTATGCGGTCTCCGGCCGTATCGACCGCATGGCGATCACCGATGCGGCTGTCGAGATCGTCGATTTCAAGACGAACCGCGTGCCGCCGGCCTCGCTAGCCGACATTCCCTTCGAGCACCGGGCGCAGCTTGCGATCTACCGCGCGATCCTCGCGCCGCTCTATCCAGAGCGGGAAATCCGCTGCGGGCTGATCTACACGGAAGCGGCAAAAACCTATTGGCTGGACGCCGGCCTGATGGAGGCGAGCCTTGCCGAACTCGCCTCGAAGTGAGATACCGGACGGGACGGCCGATCGCCCCGCGGGGCGCCGGCAGAGCGGTGCCGGGCCTTGAAAGCGGCCCGCACCTGCATCACATTGGGTACAACGATCACCATCCAAGGAGAGCCTCATGGCTACCGTAAAAGTCGACCAGTCCAACTTCCAGGCTGAAGTTCTCAATTCCGCAGAGCCGGTCATCGTCGATTTCTGGGCTGAATGGTGCGGCCCGTGCAAGATGATCGCCCCCGCGCTCGAGGAAATCTCGACGGAACTCGCCGGCAAGGTGAAGGTCGCCAAGCTGAACATCGACGAGAATCCGGAACTGGCCGCCCAGTACGGCGTGCGCTCCATTCCGACGCTCGCCATGTTCAAGGGCGGCGAAGTCGCCGACATCAAGGTCGGCGCCGCGCCGAAGACGGCCCTTTCGAGCTGGATCTCCAGCGCCGCCTGACCGGCCGCGCGATTTGACCCGATCAAGCCCGGCTTCGGCCGGGCTTTTTCGTGCTCAGGTGGGGGGCGTGCCGTTGTCGGCGAGAACGTCGCCGACGAGATAGAGCGAACCGCCGATCAGGATGCGCGGCGGCACCTCGTCCTCCTCGGTGATGCGGGCGATTTCGGCGAGCGCATCGGCAACGGTCGACAGCGGCTGGGCCTCCAGGCCGGCGCGTGCCGCGTCATCGGCAAGCGCCACGGGATCGAGACCGGCATCGGAGCCGCGGATCGGCACGGTGAAGACCCGTTCGGCGAGGCCGCCGAAGGGCTCGAAATAGCCGACCGGATCCTTGGTGTTGATCATGCCGGTGACGAGAAAGAGCGGGCGCGGCTCGCGCTCCTCGAAATTCGCCATGGTCTCGGCGATGACCTGGCCGGCACCGGGATTGTGCCCGCCATCGACCCAGATCTCGCTGCCGCGCGGGGCAAGCCGCAGGAGCGCGCCGTCCGTCAGCCGTTGCAGGCGGCCCGGCCATTCGACCCGGCCGAGGCCCTGCTCCAGCGCCCGTTCGGAAACGGCAAAGCCGGCGGCCTTGACGGCGCGGATCGCCGCGGCGGCATTGGCATATTGATGGCGGCCGGGCAGGCGCGGCAGCGGCAGGTCGGCAAGGCCGAATTCGTCCTGGTAGACGAGCCGGCCGAATTCCTCATGGGCCATGAAATCCTGGCCGTAGACGGCATGCGGGCAGCCGAGCCGCTCGGCGGTCTCGATCAGCACGTCGCGGGCCGCCTCTTCCGACTGGTAGCCGATGACGACCGGCGCGCCGCGCTTCATGATGCCGGCCTTTTCCGCCGCGATCAGCTCGACGCGGTCGCCGAGATAGGCCTGGTGGTCGAGCGAGATCGGCATGATGACGGAAACGGCCGGGCGCGGGATGACGTTGGTCGCATCGAAACGGCCGCCGAGGCCGACCTCGATGATCGCCACGTCGGCCGGATGTTCGGAGAAGAGCAGGAAGGTGACGGCGGTCAGGATCTCGAAGACGGTGATCTTCTCGCCGCCATTGGCCTCCGCCACGCGGCGCACCGCATCGGCCAGCACGGCATCGCCGACCAGCGCCCCGCGCTCGCCCTTGACGGCGAGACGATAGCGCTCGTGCCAGTTGACGAGATGGGGGGAGGTGTGGACGTGGACGCCGAGGCCCTCGGCCTCCAGGATCGCGCGGCAGAAAGCCGTGACGGAGCCCTTGCCGTTGGTGCCGGCCACATGGATGACCGGCGGCAGTTTCAGGTGCGGATCGCCGAGCGCGGCAAGCAGCCGCGTGATGCGGTCCAGCGAAAGATCGAACCCCTTGGGATGGAGACCGAGAAGCTTCTCGATCTCCGCTGCCGCTTCGCTGGCCGTTACCATGGTCATGCCGCCCTCCGCCGGTCCGCGCCTACTGGGCCGCGATGGCGACCGCGTCATTGGTGACGGACGCGGTCGCCGGCTTCTTCGTGAGGATCTTCAGAAGGCGGGCGAGCGTATCGGGAATGTCATGGCGCTTGACGACGAGGTCGACCATGCCGTGCTCCAGGAGGTATTCCGAGGTCTGGAAACCTTCGGGCAGCTTTTCACGGATCGTCTGCTCGATGACGCGCTTGCCGGCAAAGCAGATCTCGGCGCCCGGCTCGGCAAGGTGGATGTCGCCCAGCATGGCGTAGGAGGCCGTCACGCCGCCTGTCGTCGGGTTGGTGAGCACGACGATATAGGGCTGGCCGGCTTCCTTCAGCATTTCCACGGCGACCGTGGTGCGCGGCAGCTGCATCAGCGAAAGGATGCCTTCCTGCATGCGCGCGCCGCCCGAGGCGGGGAACATGACGAGCGGGCACTTTTCGGCGATCGCCCGCTCGAAGGCCTTGATGATCGCCTCGCCCGCGGCGATGCCGAGCGAACCGCCCATGAAGTTGAACTCGTGCACGACGGCGACGATCTTGACACCGCGCATCCTGCCGACGCCGGCGACGATCGTGTCCTCGAGGTCGGTCTTGGCGCGGCTGTCCTTCAGGCGGTCGGTGTATTTCTTCGAATCGCGGAACTTCAGCGGGTCCTGCGCGACCTTCGGCTGCTGCAGGGCCTCATAGACGCCATCGTCGAAGAGGTCCTTGAGGCGGGCCTTGGCCGGCATCTTCATGTGGTAGCCCGAGGCGGGAATGACCCACTTGTTCTCCTCGAGATCGCGGTGGAACACCATCTCGCCGGTTTCCGGGCACTTGATCCAGAGATTTTCGGGAACATCCCGGTTGGGGCGGCCGAGCATCGAGTTGATCTTCGGCCGAACGTAATTCGTGATCCAGTTCACGCTCTAGTCTCCCGTTAATCTGCGCAATCCCGGGAAAACCGCATCATGCTT
This sequence comes from Shinella sp. WSD5-1, assembly GCF_963942435.1. GTDB lineage: Bacteria > Pseudomonadota > Alphaproteobacteria > Rhizobiales > Rhizobiaceae > Shinella > Shinella yambaruensis. The sequence goes on along the minus strand of NZ_OZ012596.1, from coordinate 557,961 downwards.
TCCCCGGCATCGCCTTTATCCGTTCCCATGTGGGAATTTCACTCCGCTGCCGCAAGGCGCGCGCCGCGCACGCCCGAGGCGAGGCTCATCACCAGCGTCTCGACGCCGGCGACGGTGGCGGCGCTTGCCGTGCCGTCCGCGGTGAGGCTGGAGGCGATCTGGTTGACGATCGCGGTACCCACGACGACACCGTCCGCCGAGGCGCCGATGGCGCGGGCATGCTCCGCCGTCTTGACGCCGAAGCCGACGCAGACCGGCAGCTTCGTATGCGCCTTGATGCGGCCGACCGCGCCGCCGATCAACGCGGGATCCGGCAGGGCCGAGCCGGTGATGCCGTTCATCGAGACGTAGTAGACGAAGCCGGACGTGTTCCTCAGGACGGCCGGCAGGCGCTTCTCGTCCGTCGTCGGCGTCGCGAGGCGAATGAAGTTGATGCCCTTGGCGAGCGCCGGCAGGCAGAGCTCGTCGTCCATTTCCGGCGGCAGGTCGACGACGATGAGGCCGTCGATGCCGGCCTCCAGCGCCTCGTCGAGGAAACGCTCGACGCCGTAGATGTAGATCGGATTGTAGTAGCCCATCAGCACGATCGGCGTCGCGTCGTCGTCCTTGCGGAAATCACGGGCCATCTGCAGCGTCTTGGCCAGCGTCTGGCCACCCTTCAGCGCGCGCTGGCCGGCGAGCTGGATGGCCGGGCCGTCGGCCATCGGGTCGGAGAAGGGCATGCCGAGCTCGATGACGTCGGAGCCGGCCTTCGGCAGCGCCTTCATGATCTCCAGCGAACTGGCATAATCCGGATCGCCACCCATGAAATAAGTGACGAGGGCCGGGCGGCCTTCGGCGGCGAGATCCGCGAAGCGTTTGTCCATGCGTGCGGTCATCTTAGAGCTCCATGCCGAGGATCTTGCCGACGGTGAAGATATCCTTGTCGCCGCGGCCGGAGAGGTTCATCAGGATGATCTGGTCCTTGCCCATCTTGGGCGCCCGCTTGATCACCTCGGCGACGGCATGGCTCGGCTCCAGCGCCGGGATGATGCCTTCAAGCCGGGTAAGGAGCTGGAAGGCTTCCAGCGCTTCCTCGTCCATGATCGGCACATATTCGGCGCGGCCGATTTGGTGCAGCCAGGCGTGCTCCGGGCCGATGCCGGGATAGTCGAGGCCGGCGGAGATCGAATGGCCTTCCTTGATCTGGCCGTCGGCATCCTGCAGCAGATAGGTGCGGTTGCCGTGCAGAACGCCCGGCGAGCCGGCAGTGAGCGAGGCACAGTGCTCGTCGCCGTCAAGCCCCTTGCCGCCCGCTTCGACGCCGACGATCCGGACGTTCGCGTCGTCGAGGAAGGGGTGGAAGATGCCGATGGCATTGGAGCCGCCGCCGACGGCCGCGACCACCATATCCGGCAGGCGGCCTTCGGCTTCCAGCAGCTGCTCGCGGGCTTCCGTGCCGATCACGGCCTGGAAGTCGCGCACCAGCTCCGGATAGGGATGCGGGCCGGCGGCGGTGCCGATCAGGTAGTAGGTGTCCTCAACATTGGTAACCCAGTCGCGCAGCGCCTCGTTCATGGCGTCCTTCAGCGTGCCGTGGCCGGCGGTGACCGGGCGCACCTCGGCACCGAGCAGCTTCATGCGGAAGACGTTGGGCGCCTGGCGCTCGACATCCGTCGCGCCCATGTAGACGACGCAGGGGAAGCCGAAGCGCGCGGCGACGGTGGCCGAGGCCACGCCATGCTGGCCGGCGCCGGTTTCCGCGATGATGCGCGTCTTGCCCATGCGCTTGGCGAGAAGGATCTGGCCGATGCAGTTGTTGATCTTGTGCGAGCCGGTGTGGTTCAGCTCCTCGCGCTTGAAATAGATCTTCGCGCCGCCGAGATGCTGCGTCAGGCGCTCGGCATAATAGAGCGGGCTCGGGCGGCCGATATAATGCGCGCCGAGTTGCTTCAGTTCCGCCTGGAAGGCCGGATCGGTCTTGGCCTTGTTCCACTCATCCTGAAGATCGAGGATCAGCGGCATCAGGGTTTCGGCGACGAAACGACCGCCGAAAATGCCGAAACGGCCGTCCTCGTCCGGACCCTCGCGGTACGAATTCAGGTTGGGTGACTGGTTCACTTGCCTCTCCCTGCGGCGGTCTGGCGTTCCGCTTCCCGTGCCGCTTCAAAAAATGCGTCCATCAGGCCGAGGTCCTTGACGCCCGGGGCGCTCTCGACCCCGGAACTGGCGTCGATGCCCGGCGCGCCGGTCAGCCTTACGGCCTCGGCGAGGTTATCCTTGTTCAACCCACCGGAAAGCATGTAATCGACGCTTCCGTCAAGCAAATGCATGAGCGTCCAGTCGAAGGAGACGCCGTTGCCGCCCGGAAGCTCGGAGCCCGCCGGGGGCTTGGCATCGAAGAGGAACCGGTCGGCGATGCCGATATAGGGATCGATCTTCTTCAGATCGTCCGCCTCGCGCACCGAAAAGGCCTTCATGACGGGCAGGCCGTAGACAGCCTTGACGTTCAGCACGCGCTCCGGGCTTTCGCTGCCGTGCAGTTGAAGGATGTCCGGCGAGAGCTGGTCGACGATCTCGTCGAGGTCGTCATTGTCGGCATTCACCGTGACGGCGACGATCTTCACCCGGCCGCGCACCCGATCCGCGAGGCGCCCGGCGTCGGACGGCTCGATGTTGCGCGGGCTCTTGGGAAAGAAGATGAAGCCGATATGGGTGGCGCCGAGCGCCACGGCCCTGTCGACGGCCTCTTCGGTCTTCAGCCCGCAGATTTTGATGTCGAGTGGCGTTTCACGTTTCATGGGCGCAGGCAGTCGCACGAATCACCGGAAGAGTCGAGCCGAAAGACGGCGCCCAGGCCTCGGGAAGCGCCACCCTTGCGCCCGCTTCGAACGAGCCCATATGGAGGGGAACTGTAGTCTGGAGGTCCCCATGCGGCTCATCATCGCCATCCTTCTGCCCTTTCTCGTGTTCTTCACCATCGGGCGGCCGATTGCCGGCATCATCTGCCTCATCCTGCAGATCACGCTGATCGGCTGGCTGCCGGCGGCCATCTGGGCGGTCTATGCGCTGGGGCAGTACAATACGGACAAGAAGATCCGCGAGGCGCTGGCCGATCGCGGCCGCTGAATTCAGCCGAAATCGACCGCGTGCAGCAGGCTGCCATTGCGCTTCAGCCAGCGCTTGGCATCGGCGGTCGTCGGGCAAAGCTGGTCGCACAGCGCCCAGAAGGCCGGGCTGTGGTTCATTTCCTTAAGATGCGCCACCTCGTGGGCGGCGAGATAATCGATCACGCCGGGCGGCGCCATGGCGATGCGCCAGGAGAAGCTGAGCGCACCATCCGCCGAGCAGGACCCCCAGCGGCTGCGGGTATCGCGCAGCGTCAGCGACTTCACGCGCTTGCCGATGCGGCCGGCATGCACGGCGACAAGGCGTTCCAGCTCCAGCCGGGCCTCCTTCTTCAGGAAATCGCAGATGCGGCGGGGAATGCTCTCCTCCATGCCGCCGACGCGCAGCACCGCCTCGTCGTCGATGACCAGGGCCTCCGTCAGGCCGCGCAACCGGCCGGTCGCCTCGATGCGATGGGAGACGCCGCGGATCATCACATAGCCGCCGTCCATGAGCTCGTTCGTCGTGCGGAACCTGGCGAGCTTCGTCATCAGCCAGCCTTGGTGGCGATCGAGGAAATCGCGGATCTCGCGCTCGGCAATGCCGCTCGGCACCGTCATGCGCAGCGCCCGCCCACCCGGCTCGATACGCAGGGTGAGCCGCGTCGCGCGAAAATCCCGCCTTATGGTGAGCGGCAAGCGCTTGCCGTTGACGTCCATTTCGCGCCGCTCCGGCGGAGGCGGCGTCTTCAGGGCCTTTCTGGGCTTGCGAAGCGAGGGGAACATGCTGCCTTTCATAGCCGATTCGGCCGAAACTGAAACGCCCCGACGAAAAACCGGCGCTCAAGGCGCCGGTCTTTTCCAGGGTCGCGATCCCTTACTCCTCCGTCATCCTCGGGCTCGACCCGAGGATCCACCAGCCGGCGGCATGGATGGTCGGGTCAAGCCCGACCATGACGGAGGGTGTGGGGACGGAATGCCCTATCTCCACGCGGTATCGTCCGCTCAGGTCGCCGGGAAACCCGGCACGTCGCCCTGGCCCTTGGCGCGGCGTTCGCGCATGAAGCGGTCGAATTCCTCCTGGTCCTTGGCGCGGCGAAGCTCGCGGACGTAGGAGTCGAATTCCTCGCGCATCTCGTCGAGCTTGCGGCGTTCCTCGTCGAGGCGGGAGAGTTCGGCATCACGCCAGTCGTCGAAGGCGACGTTGCCGGTGGCGCCGCGGAAGGCGGAACCGGCGCGGCGGCCGAACTTGCCGCGGCAGGAGGCAAACATGCCGTCGACGGTGTCGTTGGCGTCTTTCTTGAAGGATTTCAGACGGTCGCCGAAGATGATGTAGGCGAGCATGGCAAGGCCGAGCGGCCAGAACACCACGAAGCCGAGCACCATCAGGGCGATGGTCGCAGGCGTCCAGTCCGGACGAATAAGCGCTGACTGGTTCATGTGCAATCTTCCTCACGATCGGCGGAAACCACCCTGGTTTCCGGTGAATCCGATGTGGGCAGAGCGCGGATCGCGTTCAAGACAATGCACCGACAATTCGGGCAAGTGCCTGAAAGCGGACCAAAAAATCAGGCGCCCGCGCCAGCCTTGCCGCCCTTGATGACGCGCGGCGTCACGGGCTTTGCCTTTTCGCCGCGGCCATGCTCGCCGATGAAGGACAGGATGCGCGGGGCGATCTCCCGGCGGAAGCGCGAGCCGTTGAAGACGCCGTAATGGCCGACATCCGGCTGCATGTAGTGCATGCGCATGTGGTCGGGGATGTTGGTGCAGATCGTCTGCGCCGCCTTCGTCTGGCCGACGCCGGAGATGTCGTCGTTCTCGCCCTCGACGGTGAGCAGCGCCACCTTGCGGATCGCCGTCGTATCGACCGGGCGCGAGCGGTGCATCATCTCGCCCTTCGGCAGCGCGTGCTTCATGAACACGGTCTCGACCGTCTGGAGGTAGAACTCGGCGGTGAGATCCATGACGGCAAGATATTCGTCATAGAAGTCGCGGTGCTTTTCGGCCGCATCGCCGTCGTTCTTGACGAGATGGGCGAAGAATTCCTTGTGGGCGATGACATGGCGGTCGAGATTCATCGACATGAAGCCCGACAGCTGCAGGAAGCCCGGATAGACCATGCGCATGAAACCGGGCTGCGGCCACGGCACGGGCATGATGACATTGTCGCGGAACCATTCGATCGGCTTTTCTTCCGCCAGCTTGTTGACGGCGGTCGGGTTGATGCGCGTGTCGATCGGCCCGCCCATCAGCGTCATGGTGGAGGGCGACAGCGGATCGTTGTCGGCTTCCATGACCGCGACGGCGGCCAGCACCGGCACCGCCGGCTGGCAGACGGCGATGACATGGGTATCCGGCCCCAGCGCGTGCAGCATCTGGATGACGTAGTCGATATAATCGTCGAGATCGAAGCCGCCGTCCGACAGCGGCACCATGCGCGCATCCACCCAGTCGGTGATGTGGACCTCCGCATGCGGCAGTAGCGCCTCGACCGTGCCGCGCAGCAACGTCGCATAGTGACCGGACATCGGCGCGACGATCAGGATCTTCGGGTCCTTGCGGTGGCCGGCCGGCAGACAGCGCTCGAAATGGACGAGATTGCAGAAGGGGCGCTGCCAGACGACCTTTTCATGCACGGAAACGCTCTGGCCGTCGATAAGGGTGGTCGGAAGGTCGAAATCGGGCTTGCCGTAGCGCCGGGTGCTGCGCTCCAGCACTTCGAAACCGGCGGCCATGGTGCGGCCGAAATAGGTGTGGGTGAGCGGATTGAGCGGGTTGCGGAAGGCGAGACGCATCTGGTCCGCCATGGCGCGCCAGGGTGCCATCACCGCATGGTTGAGTTCGTAGAGCTGATAATACATCGGACGCGATACCCCATTCTGGGTGCGGGGCTCAGAGCCCTCTGCACCGTGTCACCCCGGTTTCCGCAGATGCGAAAAGACTAGCATGTTTTCGCTGCGTGGCAACACGCCGCATGGACATCCTAAACCTGTGAACCTTTCGCGGGCATGAACGGATTTCAGGCTTTTCATCGCGGTTTCAGCTTTCAGGCGATATGCGCACGACGGCCTTGATGAGACCCGATTTTTCGGTCGCCCAGCGGGCAAGGTCGACCGGGACGCGCTCGAGCGTGGTGCGATGGGTCACCAGCGCCTCGACCGGCACGCGGCCCGCGCGGATGTTCGCCATCACATGCTCGAAATCGGCACGCGTGGCATTGCGGCTGCCGATCAGCATCATCTCGCGCTTGTGGAACTCGGGATCGGAAAAGCGGATGTCCTCCTTCACCACGGAAACGAGCACGAGCGCGCCGCCATGGGCGACATGGTGGAAGGCCGCCTCGATGGATTGCGCATAACCCGTCGCGTCGAAGACGGCGTCGAAGCCTTCGCCGCCGGTGGCCGCCAGCACCGCCTCGGCCGCACCGGGGCCGGCAAGGATGCCCTTTGCCAGGCCGAAGCGCTCCGCCGCCATGGCGAGCCGCTCGGCTGAGGTGTCCATCAGGGTGACGTCATGGCCGGCGATGCGCGAGAAGAGCGCCGTGCCGAGGCCGATCGGGCCGGCGCCGATGACGAGGGCGCGCGAACCGGCCGGGGCCAGAGACCGGCGCACCGCATGGGCGCCGATCGCCAGGAACTCCACCGTCGCCGCCGCCTCCAGCGACAGGCCGTCGGCCGGATAGAGATTGTCCGCCGGCAGCAGGATCTCCTCGCAGAAGGCGCCGTCCGTGTGCACGCCGAGCACGCGGATCGCCGTGCAGCAGTTCGGCTTGCCCTGCCGGCAGGCGACGCAGGTGCCGCAGGAGAGATAGGGGTTCACGACCACAGGCGCCCCGGCGGCGAGCGGGCTCGTGCCGGGATCGAGGATGGTCGCCGAGACCTCGTGGCCCATCACCCGGGGATATTCGAGGAACGGATGCTTGCCCTCGAAGATATGATAATCGGTGCCGCAGATGCCGACATGGCTGACGGCGACGCGCACCCAGCCCTCCGGCAGGCCGGCCGGGTTCTCGCGCTCGGCAGCCTCCAGGCGGCCGGGTTCCACACAGACGACAGCTTTCATCTCAACGGCTTCCGCGGCGGCGCAGCTGGTCGAAATAGACGATGACGATGATCAGAAGGCCCGTGATGATGCGCTGCCAGAAGGAGTTGATGTTGAGGAGGTTCGCGCCGTTGTTGATGGTGGCGAGGATGAAGGCGCCGAGCAGCGGCCCGTGCACCGAGCCGACCGCGCCGAAGAGGCTGGTGCCGCCGATGACGGAGGAGGCGATGGCCTGCAGCTCCCAGCCCTCCGCCTGCGTGGCATTGCCGATGCCGATGCGCGAGGCGAGCAACAGGCCGACGAAGGCGGCGCAGGTGGCCGACAGGATATAGGCGAGATAGATGGTGCGGTCGACATTGACGCCGGAAAGCCGCGCCGCCTCCTTGTTCGAGCCGACCGCGAAGAGATAGCGCCCCCAGCGCGAGAGATGCAGGAAGACGAAGGCGGGGATGGCCACCAGGATGACCATCCAGAACAGGCTGGGCACGCCGAGGAAATCGGCGCGGGAGAAGTTCGTAAAGCCTTCGTGGCTGATCGAGATCGTCGCGCCGTTGGTGATGAGCAGGCCGATGCCGCGCAGCGAGGTCAGCGTCGCCAGCGTGATGATGAAGGGCGGCAGGCCCATGCGCACGATGCCGAAGCCATGGAAGGCGCCGATGGCGACGCCGATCAGCAGCGTCAGGATGATCGACAGCCAGAGCGGCACGCCCGCCTGCAGCAGCCAGGCGACGATGACGCTGGTGAAGCCGACGATGGCCCCGACGGAGAGGTCGATGCCGGCCGTGATGATGACGAAGGTCTGGCCGACCGCCAGGATCGCCGTCATCGCCCCCTGACGCAGGAGGTTGCTGATGTTGTTCGGCGTCCAGAAGGCATTGGTGGAGACGCCCAGCAGCAGCCAGAGGAACAGCAGCAGCCCGAGAAGGGTCAGGCCGAGCAGGATGTTCGTGCCCTTCTTGGGTGCGGGTGCGCTTTCCGTCGTCGTGTCCACGCTCATGTTCTTCTCCCTTTTTCGCGCGGCGGTTAGATGCCGATGGCCTGGGTCAGGACGTCCTCATGGGTGGCCGCCCGGTGGTCGTGGCTGGCGACGAGCCGGCCGCCCCTGAAGACGTGCAGCCGGTCGGCCAGTTCATAGACTTCCGGCAGATAGGACGAGATGAGGATGATGCCGGCGCCCTGCTTCAGGAGTTCGCCGAACAGGCGGTAGATCTCCGCCTTGGTGCCGACGTCGACCCCGACGGTCGGCTCGTCGAAGATGAACAGCCGCGCGCCATGGCTCAGCCACTTGCCGATGACGATCTTCTGCTGGTTGCCGCCGGACATGGCGGAGGCGAGCACACGGCGCGACGGCGTCTTGATGCGCAGGTCGCGGATCTGCCGGTCGGCGTTGGCGGCCTCGTCGCCGCGGCGGATCGTCAGGCCCGAACTCAGCCTCCTGAAGACCGGCAGGTTGATGTTGAGGCCGATCGGCAGGTTGAGGCAGAGCCCCTGGTCGCGGCGGCTTTCCGGGGCGAGCGCGATGCCGAGCTCCATCGCCTGGCGCTCGTTGCGGATATCGACCTTCGCCCCGTCCCAGAAGATCTCGCCGGCCGAGACCGGCTGGCGGCCATAGAGGCCGAGGGCGAACTCGCTGCGGCCGGCGCCGATGAGGCCGTAGAGGCCGACGATCTCGCCGGCGCGCACCGACAGCGACACGTCGTTGAAACCCGGTCCGGACAGGCCGCGCGTCTCGACGATGACTTTGCCGGCCGGCACCTTCTCCTTGTGGTAGATCTGCTCGATCGAGCGGTTGATCATCAGCGCGATCAGCTCGTTCTCGTTGGTCTCGCTTATGAGGCGCGTGCCGACATGGGCGCCGTCGCGCAGCACCGAGACGCGGTCGGCCAGCTCGAAGACCTCCTCCATGCGATGGCTGATATAGACGATCGTCACGCCCTGGTCGCGTAGCCGGCGAATGAGCCGGAAGAGCTGGGCGGATTCCTGGCGCGTCAGATAGGCGGTCGGCTCGTCGAAGATGAGGAAGCGGATGCCGCGCATGGCGGCCTTGGCAGTGGCGACCAGCTGCTGCTGGCCGATGGTGAGGCTGCCGAGAAGGGCGGCGGCCGGCAGCTGGAAGCCGAGATCGTCGAGCACCGCCTGGGCCGCGCGCTCCATCGCCGCCTTGCGCATCAGGCCGTAGCGGTTCATCTCGTCGCCGAGGAACATGTTGGCGGCCACGGAAAGATGCGGGCAGAGCACGACCTCCTGGTGCACGGCATTGATGCCGCGGGAAATCGCCTCGTTCGGGGTGGCGAGCTGCACGGGCTTGCCGCACCAGAAGACCTCGCCCGCCGTGCGGCGGATGACGCCGGTCAGGAGCTTGATGAGGGTGGACTTGCCGGCGCCGTTCTCGCCGACGATGGCATGGATCTCGCCGGCGAGGAACGTGACCGTCGCCGGTTTCAGCGCTTCCACGAGGCCGTATTTCTTCTGCAGTCCACGCAGTTCGAGGATGGGCGCGCCGCGCGGCACCGCTTCGGATTCGGCGAGCTTGGCCTCGTCTTCATGCCGATGGCTGAGCTCTTCAAGGCTGCTCATCGCTGTCTCCTCCCGACTGCGTGGAAAGCGTCCCGCCCGGATCATGCGGCCCGGGCGGGCGGATCGTCAAACGCTTCGCGGGAAGCGGTCAGATCTTCGGATTGAGCAGGGCGTCGATCTTCGGATCGGCCATGTTCTCCTGGGTCACCAGGTTCGCGCCCGTGTCGACGAAGGCTTCGACCTTCTCGCCCTTGGAGACCGCGAGCGCCGTTTTCACGCCGTCATAGCCCATGCGGTAGGGATCCTGCACGACGAGGCCGGCCAGAACACCTTCCTTGAGGAAGCCGACGGTCTTTTCATCCGAATCGAAGCCGATGACCTTGATCTTGTCGCCGAGCTTGTTTTCCGCGATCGCCTGGCCGACGCCCTGCGCCATGATGAGGTTGGAGGCAAAGACACCGACGAGGTTCGGATTGGCGGTGATGAGGTCGGTCATCATGTTGAGGCCGGTGGTGGCCTGGCCGTCCGCATACTTGTCCGCCACCACGGTCAGGCCCGGATATTTCGTCTTGACCTGGTCGAGGAAGCCCTCGCGGCGCTGGTCGAGCGAGCCGACGCCCGGCAGGCTGGTGATGATGGCGATCTCGCCCTCTTCCTTGCCCGTGGCGGCCTTGATCGCCGCGGCAAGCCCGTCTGCCGCGATGCGGCCGCCCTGGACGTTGTCCGTCGTCAGGAACGAGGTAAAGGCCTTGGAATCGGCGCCCGAATCGATGCCGATGATCGGCACGGACTTGGCCGCCTCGTCGACCGGCTTGCCGAGTGCCTTGAATTCCGTCGGCGAGATGACGACGGCGGCCGGCCCGCCGGCCACGGCGTTTTCGAGGATGCTGATCTGGCCGTTGATGTCGGATTCCGATTGCGCGCCGAGTTCCGGCACGTTGACGCCGAGATCCTTGCCGGCCGCGCGCGCGCCGGCGAGCACGATCTGCCAGTAGAAGGACGTCGTGTCCTTGACGATGATCGGGATGGTGACGTCCTGCGCGAGGGACGCGGCAGGGCTCATGGTGGCGAGGACTGCGGCACCCGCGAGCGCCGTGAAGGCGCGGCGAGACAGAAGCGATCTTACAATGCTCATCAGGTTTCTCCTCTCAAATGCTTCCCGTTCCTGTTGGGATCGCGTCGCGGGAAGCGGGCAACTCGATCTTTTATCGATAAAAAACATTTTGCAGGCAGGCTACACCTCCCTGCCTTTGCTGGCAAGCGAGGGCGTTTTTCCGAAAATGCTGCGCTCGAAACTGCTCCAGTCCATGCCATCCGTCCTCCCAAACGATGGCCGCCGGGGCGGCTAGACCTGAAATACCTCGTGCGGGTGCACGACACCCTTCTTCAGAATGATATTGCCATAGAGGCGGAACTCCGTCGTGGCGACGATATAGGCCGCCTTCCTCGCCATCTCGTAGAAGGCGAAGCGCTCGACCGCGTGCACCGTGAAATCGCCGGCCAGCCGGTGGACGAGATCCTGGAAGGTCGCGCAGACCTCGGGCACCGCCGCGGGATCGCCGACGACCTCCATGCGCCAGGCGGCCTGCGGCACGAAGGTATCGAGCGGCATATGCGCGAGGATCGCCTCGGTGATCGACACGGCATCGACCCCGTCGGCCCGGATGACCCTCGGGCCGAGGAAACTCGACGGGAAATTGGCGTCGGCGATGACGATGTCGTCGCCATGGCCCATGGTCCGGATGGCGTGCAGCAGATCCGGCCCGAGCAGCGGATGAATGCCTTTCAACATGCCCTGGCGATCCTCCCAGATCGAAATCATTGCCGGACGGCGTTTTCCCCGAGGTCCGGCGCGACCACTGTATGCGGCTCGAAAGCCGGGTAAATGTCCTGCGGCAGGTCCATGCGTGCCAATGCCATGTTGCGGCGCAGGCTCTCCGGCTTCGCGGTGCCGATCAGCACCGAGGCGACGGCCGGGTGGCTCAGCGGAAACCGGAGCGCCGGCGCGGCGAGCGGCACGCCCCCTTGCTGCGCGATCGCCATCATCGCGCCGACCCTGGCCGCGACATCGGACGTTGCCGGCATGTAGTCGAAATGCGCGCCCTCCACCGGTCCCGTCGCCAGGATGCCGGAATTGAACACGCCGCCGACCACCAGGGAAGTGCCCCTCTTCCCGCACAGCGGCAGCAGGTCCGCGACAGCCGAGCGGTCGAGCAGCGTGTAGCGGCCCGCCAGCAGGATGCAGTCGAGGTCGGCGTTCCCGAGCACGTCGAGGCAGACCGGCACCTCGTTGACACCGAGCCCATAGGCCTTGATGACGCCCGACGCCTTCAGTTCCTCCAGCGCCTTCAGGCCGGTCTCAAGCAGCTGGCGCAAATGGAAGGCGTTGCGCTCGGCACCGTGCGTGTAGACGCCGATATCGTGCACATAGAGAATATCGATGCGGTTCAGCCCGAGTCGGGCATGGCTGAGCTCGACGGAGCGCATGATGCCGTCATAGCTGTAGTCGTAGCGCACGTCGAAGGGCAGCGGATCGACATAGCCGTAGCTCGGCACCTTGTCGTCGGCGACGGGAACCATGATACGGCCGACCTTGCTGGACAGCACCCAGCTGCCTTTCGGCTTGTCGCGCAGGAAATCGCCGGCGCGGCGTTCCGCGAGGCCGAAACCGTACCAGGGCGCGGTGTCGAAATAGCGCAGGCCCTCGTCCCAGGCAGCCTGAAGCGTTTCCATCGCCGCGTCACGCGGGCAGGCCCGGTAGAGACCGCCAAGCGCCGCTGTGCCGAAGCCGAATTCGGTCACAGCCAGGCCCGTCCTGCCGATGGTGCGCGTCTTCATTGAGCCTCCCCGCCGGCGTCCTCCCGCCGACGTTTTGTCTTTTATCGACAATAGACAGATTGCCGTCAATGGGTAATATGCGGGAAGGAGGAAACGGGGGGATGACGACGCCGGCGCTTCGGGCGGCCCGCGTCCGGCCTTTCGCCCGGTCAGCCCGCAAGGGACGCAACAGACCAGAGAACCGGCAGCACCCATGGCCAAGCAGAACACCGTCTTCAAGGACGCCTTCAATCGCTGCCTGAAGCTCCTGGAGCAGACGGCAAACCTGCCCTCGGAGCCGGAACTCGGCACCACGCTCGGCGTCAGCCGCACGACCGTTCGCGCGATCCTGACCCGGCTGGAGGAGGTCGGCCTTCTCACCTGGGAGAAGCGGCGCAAGGTCGTGCTGCGCAAGCCGCTCGCCGCCGATTATTTTCCGACCGAGGAAACGGATTCGCTCTCCGAGATCATCGAACGCAGCTTCATGCGACGGATTCTTGCCGGCGGCGCCGAGCCGGGCATGCAGATCAACGAACTGGAACTCGCCCGCGAGATCGGCATCGGCACGACGAGCGTGCGCGAATTCCTCATCCGCTTCAGCCGCTTCGGCCTGATCGAGAAACGACCGAACAGCCATTGGGTGCTGAAGGGCTTCACGCGGGACTTCGCATTGGAGCTGACCGAAGTGCGCGAGATGTTCGAGCTGCGCTCGGCCACCGCCTTCGCCCGCCTGCCGGAGGATCATCCGGCCTGGCGGGAACTCGAGGCGATCGAGGCGGTACACCACGCGATCCTCGCCGATATCGAAAACCGCTACCGGGATTTCTCCGAGCTCGACGAGCGCTTCCACCTCCTCGTGCACCGGGCCTCGAAGAACCGCTTCATCGTCGATTTCTACGACGTCATCGCCATCGTCTTCCACTACCACTACCAGTGGAACAAGACGAATGCCCGCGAGCGCAATGCCCGGGCCCTGGAAGAGCACCTTGCCTATATCGCGGCATTGCGCTCGCGCGATCCGATCGAGATCGAGCTGGCCTGCCGGCAGCATCTGAAATCCGCGCGCGAAACGCTCCTGCAATCGATCAACTGACGAGGACGGCATGGGCACGCCCATCCTGCAATTCGGGACCAGCCGCTTCCTGCAGGCCCATGCGGACCTCTTCATCGGCGAGGCGCTGGAGAGGGGCGAAGCGCTCGGCCGCATCACGGTCGTCCAGACCACGGGCGCCCCGGAGCGCGCGGGCCGGCTTGCCGCGCTCGCGGCGCCGGGCGGCTATCCGGTGATCGTGCGCGGACGCAAGGACGGGCACGCCATCGATTGCGAGCAACGGGTCACCAGCGTTGCGCGCGCGCTTTCGGCGGCAAACGACTGGGACGCGGTGCGGCAGGTCTTTCGCGAGGAGACCGAGGTCGTGCTCTCCAATACCGGCGACACCGGCTACGCAGTGGGGCCGGACGACCTTGCCGGTGCCGTCCCCGCTTCCTTTCCCGGCAAGCTGCTGGCGCTTCTGCACGACCGTTTTTCGGCGAACCGGCGCGGGCTGACCCTCCTGCCCTGCGAACTCGTTTCCCGCAACGGCGACGTGCTGAAGCGGCTGATCCTCGACCTGCAAGCCGATCGTTACCCGGAGTCCGATTTTCGAAGCTGGCTGTGCGAAAGCGTGATCTGGGGCAATACGCTGGTCGACCGGATCGTCTCAGAACCGCTGGAGCCGGCCGGGGCCATCGCGGAACCCTATGCGCTCTGGGCAATCGAGAACCAGCCGGGCCTGACGGCGCCGTGCAGACACGCGGCCATTCTGCTCGTCGACGACCTGACGCCCCATGAAAAGCTCAAGCTGCACATCCTCAATCTCGGCCATACGGTGCTGGCGGACATCTGGATGACGGAGGACAGGCCGGCGGAGGAGACGGTGAGGGCCATTCTCGGCGATGCCGGCGTGCAGCAGAGGCTTCTGGCGATCTACAGCGAGGAGGTCGTGCCCGGCTTTGCCGACCGGGGGCTCGGCAGGGAAGCGGAAGCCTATGTCGCTGCGACCCTGGAGCGCTTCGACAATCCCTTCCTTGAGCACCGCCTCGGCGACATCGCCAGCCACCATGCGGAAAAGCGCGTTCGCCGCATCGGCGACTTCATGGCCTGGACGCCGGGCGTGCCGATGCCGAGGCTGGCGGCGATCGCGGGAGCGGTTCCGGTGAAGTCCGGTTGAGCAATACTGGTATAAATTATTGTTCTTGCTGTATTTCCAGCCGAATCGGTGCATTCGGCCGGAGATGCGGACACGGTCAGTAGCCGCCGCCGCGCTTTTCCGTCCCCTCTTCGCCGAGGAAGGTGCGGCGCAGGGCCCCGGCGGCCGATACGAGGCAATTGACGTCGGTGCCGATCGCCATGAAATCCGCACCGAGATCGCGGTAGACCGCCGCTTGCGGCAGCGACACCGTCATGATGCCCCGCGCCTTGCCGTGGGCCTTCGTGCGCGCGAAGATGTGGGTGATCGCCGCAAGCACCTCCGGCGCGCCGGGATTGCCGAGGAGGCCCATGTCCGCGGCAAGATCCGACGGGCCGATGAAGATGCCGTCGACGCCCTCCACCGCCGCGATCTCGTCGATCGCCGCAAGGCCGGCCCGGCTTTCGACCTGCACGATGAGGCAGATCTCGTCATTGGCGGTCGTCAGATAATCCGGCGTGCGGTTGAAGTCGCTCGCGCGGCCGAGGCCGGCGCCGACGCCGCGGATGCCGTGCGGCGGATAGCGCACCGCGCGCACCAGCGCCTCGGCCTCGGCCGCCGATTCGACCATCGGGATGAGGAAGGTCTGGGCGCCCTGGTCGAGCAGCTGCTTCAGGACCCAGGCCTCGCCCATCGGCGGACGGACCATGGCATGGGTCGGCGAGCGGTGCAGCGCCCCGATCTGCGCGCTGATCAGCGGCATGTCGTTCGGCCCGTGCTCACCGTCGATCAGCAGCCAGTCATAGCCGCTGCCGGACAGGATTTCCGCCGCATAGGCGCTGCCGAGCGCCGCCCACAGGCCGAGCTGGAACCGGCCTTCGCGGAGCGCGGCCTTGAAGGTGTTTTTCGGTGCTGCCACGATTTTCCCTCTCAAACGAAACCGGCCGGACGATGCCGGCCGGGTCTTCCCTGTCCCCTGACCTCAGGCGATGCCGCCGAGGCAGACATATTTGATCTCGGTGAACTCCTCGATGCCGTATTTCGAGCCCTCGCGGCCGAGGCCGGAAAGCTTGACGCCGCCGAACGGCGCTTCCGCCGTCGAGATCAGACCGGTATTGACGCCGACCATGCCGTATTCCAGCGCCTCGGCGACGCGGAAGACCCGCGACAGCTCCTTGGCGTAGAAATAGGAGGCAAGACCGAATTCCGTGTCGTTCGCCTGGGCGATGACGTCGTCCTCATCCTTGAAGCGGAAGAGCGGTGCGACCGGGCCGAAGGTCTCCTCGCGGGCGACGGCCATGTCGGGCGTCACGTCGGCAATGACGGTCGCCTCGTAGAAAGTGCCGCCGAGCGCATGGCGCTTGCCGCCCTGCACCACGCGGCCACCCTTCTTCACCGCGTCGGAAACGTGCTCCTCGACCTTTTCGAGCGCCGCCTGGTCGATCAGCGGGCCGAGCACGACGCCGTCGTCGAAGCCGTTGCCGGTCTTCAGCTTGCCGACCGCGACGGCGAGCTTTTCGGAAAAGGCGTCATAGACGGCATCCTGCACATAGATGCGGTTGGCGCAGACGCAGGTCTGGCCGTTGTTGCGGAATTTTGCGATCAGCGCGCCTTCGACGGCCGCATCGAGATCGGCGTCGTCGAAGACGATGAAGGGGGCGTTGCCGCCGAGCTCCAGGCCGAGCTTCTTGATGGTGGGGGCGCACTGCTTGTAGAGCTCGGCGCCGATTTCCGTCGAACCGGTGAAGGTGAGCTTGCGCACGGTCGGGTTGGCCGTGAGCTCCGCGCCGATCTCGCGGGCAGAGCCCGTGATGACCGAGAAGAGTCCGGCGGGAAGGCCCGCGCGCTCGGCAAGGACGGCGATGGCGATGGCCGAGAACGGCGTCTGCGAGGCGGGCTTCAGCACCATGGCGCAGCCGGCGGCGAAGGCCGGGCCGGCCTTGCGGGTGATCATGGCGTTCGGGAAGTTCCAGGGCGTGATCGCCGCGACGACGCCGATCGGCTGCTTCATCACGAGGATGCGCTTGTCCTTCTGGTGGCCGGGCACGATGTCGCCGTAGAGGCGGCGGGCTTCTTCGGCGAACCATTCGACGAAGCTTGCGCCATAGACGATCTCGCCGGTGGACTCGGCCAGCGGCTTGCCCTGCTCCATCGTCAGGATGCGGCCGAGATCGTCCTTGTTCTCGATCATCAGCTCGAACCATTTTCTGAGCACGGCCGAGCGTTCCTTGGCCGTGCGGGCGGCCCATCCCTTCTGGGCGGCGGCGGCGGCGTCGATCGCCTCCTTCGTCTCCCTGGCGCCGAGCTTCGGCACATGGCCGACAAGCTCGCCCGTTGCCGGGTTCTTCACGGCGATGCCGCTGCCATCCGCCTCGATCCAGCGGGTGCCAACGAGGACTGCCTGGCGCAGCAGGCTCGGGTCTTTGAGGCTCATCGGATATCTCCCATTTCGCGATGCCGTTTCTCACATGTCGGAAGGGTTATATTGCGTCCCCCACCGGTTCGACAATGCGACAGGAACGCGATTTTACCGCTTCGCGCGACGCGCCGCCGGGTCTAAGGTCGGCCGGCCAAACTGACATTCGAGGCTTGCAATGACCCATCCGACCGGCCGCACCGCGGACCACGCCATCGACCCCATCTATCTCGACCGCTGGTCGCCCCGCGCCTTCACCGGCGAGGCGATGCCGCACGAAACGCTGCTTTCGCTGTTCGAGGCGGCCCGCTGGGCACCGTCCGCCGCCAACGGCCAGCCCTGGCGCTTCGTCTACGGCCATCGCGGCACCGAGGCCTTCGAGCGGATCTACAACACGCTGGACGAGGGCAACCGCCGCTGGGCGGACAAGGCCGCCGTGCTGGCCGTGATCATCTCGCAGACCCACCGCCAGAACGCCGCCGGTGAAATGCGCCCGGCCTATACCCACGCCTTCGACACCGGCGCCGCCTGGGCCTATCTTGCGCTCGAGGCGACGCGCGCCGGCTACCATGCCCACGGCATGGGCGGCATCGACCGGGAGAAGGCGCGGGAGGTCCTCGGCATTCCGGAAGGTTTCCGCGTGGAAGCGGCGCTTGCGATCGGCAAGATCGCCCCGAAGGAGTCGCTGCCCGAGGACCTCATGAAGCGCGAGGTGCCGAGCGGGCGCAAGAAGGTGGAAGAGTTCGTCTCCGAAGGGCAATTCGTGCCCTGAAGCGGCTTGCAATGGGCGCACGGCCGCCTAAGCCCCATCCATTTTCGTCATCCTCGGGCTTGACCCGAGGATGACGGAGGAGAGGGCAATATCTTCCCGATAAAGAGCGCCGCCTTTCGGCGGCTCCCTTGCCTAGATATCGAGGTTGGCGACGCTGAGGGCGTTTTCCTGGATGAAGTCGCGGCGCGGCTCCACCTCGTCGCCCATCAGGCGGGCGAAGAGGCCGTCGGCATCCGTCGCATCGGACACCCGCACCTGCAGCAGCGAACGCACGTTCGGATCGAGCGTCGTTTCCCAGAGCTGCTCGGCATTCATCTCGCCAAGCCCCTTGTAGCGCTGCATGGAAAGCCCCTTGCGGCCGGCGGCGAAGACGGCGTCGAGCAGGGCGCGCGGGCCGGAAATCTCGACCTGGCCATCCTTGCGGCGCAGGACCGGCGGCGGCGTATAGATTTCCTGGAAGCGGGCGGAAAGCTGGTCGATATGGCGGGCATCGGACGAGCCGATCAGCGCCATGTCGATATGCGCGAATTCCTTGACGCCGCGCACCATGCGCTCGAAGCGCAGGCCGCCGTCCGTGGCGACGGATCCGGTCCAGCCGCGCTCCGTCTCCTCGGCGATGAGATCGAGCCGGCGGGCGACCTCTTCCGCCTTGGCGGCATAGGCCTCGCGGTCGTGGCTGAGCTCAAGATTGAGCGCGCCGGCAATGGCCGCCTGCTCGATGATCGCGCGATTGTAGCGCGAATGCAGGCCGTCGAGCAGCGTGCGCAGGCGCAGCGCGTCCTGGATCAGCTCCAGGATGTCCTGGCCGGCACGCACTTCGCCGGAGCTGAGCTCCAGCGCCGCATCGTCGAGGCCGACGGCGACGAGGTAATCCTCCAGCGCCTTCTCGTTCTTCAGGTACTGGCTCGATTTGCCGCGCGCCACCTTATAAAGCGGCGGCTGGGCGATGTAGAGATGGCCGCGCTCGATCAGCTCCGGCATCTGCCGGAAGAAGAAGGTGAGCAGCAGGGTGCGGATATGCGCGCCGTCGACGTCCGCGTCCGTCATGATGATGATCTTGTGGTAGCGCAGCTTGTCGGCGTTGAACTCGTCCTTGCCGATCGAGGTGCCGAGCGCGGTGATCAGCGTGCCGATCTCCTGGCTGGAGAGCATCTTGTCGAAACGCGCGCGCTCGACATTGAGGATTTTTCCGCGCAGCGGCAGGATGGCCTGGTTCTCGCGCGAGCGGCCCTGCTTGGCCGAACCGCCGGCCGAATCGCCCTCGACGAGGAAGAGTTCGGATTTCGCGGGATCGCGCTCGGAGCAGTCGGCAAGCTTGCCGGGCAGCGAGGAAATGTCGAGCGCGCCCTTGCGCCGTGTCAATTCACGCGCCTTGCGCGCGGCCTCGCGGGCTGCGGCGGCCTCGACGACCTTGCCGACAAGCGTCCTGGCATCGGCGGGGTGTTCCTCGAACCAGGTGGAGAGCGCCTCGTTGACGAGGTTTTCCACGGCCGGGCGGACTTCGGAGGAAACCAGCTTGTCCTTGGTCTGCGAGGAGAATTTCGGATCGGGAACCTTGACCGACAGCACCGCCGTCAGGCCTTCGCGGCAGTCCTCGCCCTGCAGCGTCACCTTCTCCTTCTTGGTGATGCCGGACGTATCGGCATAGGAGACGACCTGGCGGGTCAGCGCGCCGCGGAAGCCCGCCATGTGCGTGCCGCCGTCGCGCTGGGGGATGTTGTTGGTGAAGCAGAGCACATTCTCGTGGTAGCTGTCGTTCCACCACATCGCGACCTCGACGGTGATGCCGTCCTTCTCGCCCCGGATGGCGATGGGCTTGGAGACCAGCGGCTTCTTCGCCCGGTCGAGATAGGTCACGAAGGCTTCAAGGCCGCCCTCGTACATCAGTTCGTCCTGCTTGATATCCGAATGGCGGCGATCGGTGAGCAGGATGCGCACGCCGGAATTCAGGAAGGCGAGCTCGCGCAGGCGGTGCTCCAGCGTCGCATAGTTGAAGTCGATGTTCGAGAAGGTGTCGGTCGAGGGCAGGAAGGTCACTTCCGTACCGGTCTCGCTGCCGCAGTCGCCGGTCACCGCCAGCGGGCCGTCGGCCACGCCATGGGTGAAGCTCATCTCGTGGATCTTGCCGCCGCGGCGGATCTTCAGCTTCAGCTTGACCGAAAGCGCATTCACCACCGAGACGCCGACGCCGTGCAGGCCGCCGGAAACCTTATAGGAGTTCTGGTCGAATTTGCCGCCGGCATGGAGCTGGGTCATGATGACCTCGGCGGCGGAGACGCCCTCTTCCTTGTGGATATCGGTCGGGATGCCGCGGCCGTTGTCGGTCACCGTCACGGACCCGTCCGGATTGAGCGTGACCGTCACGATGTCCGCATGGCCGGCAAGCGCCTCGTCGATCGCGTTGTCGACGACCTCGTAGACCATGTGGTGCAGGCCCGAGCCGTCATCGGTATCGCCGATATACATGCCGGGGCGCTTGCGCACCGCATCAAGCCCCTTGAGGACCTTGATCGAATCTGCGCCGTACTCGGCCGGGCCGTTTTCGGTCTCGGGTGTGTCAGTCATTCAAACGTCTTTCCAGGGTTCTTTCGGAAGGCAGGAAGCGCGGCGAATCACGGCTTTCCAAGTCCTTGAATATAGGGATTTTGCCCTCAAGTTCCAAATCAGGGAGAGGGCAAACACGGCAGAATTCAGGGGATCAGCCGGGTTTTACCCGGTTATTGCATGCTTTTTCCAGAATACCGGCAAGACGGCGCACCGTCTCGGGCGGCAGGTCGCGGATTTCCGCCGAAAGCCGGTTGGCGAAGGCGGTGTATTCCGGCGGCAGGCCGGCCGTATCCACCACGACGCGCGGATCGGAAATCCGGGCAATGCGGAACAGTTCCTCGGCCTCGTCCCAGATGACGTTGAAGTAACCCGCCACGCGCTGGAGGAAATCGAAGCTCGGCGTGCCGCGCTTGCCGTTCTCCAGCGCCGAGAGATAGGCGGGACTGACGCCGAGCGCCCTGGCCATGTCCTTCTGCGAAACGCCCTTGCGATCGCGCAGGTGCCGTACGGCCTTGCCGAAGGGTGTCGTCATCGTTTTTCTCCCGGGTGCCGGGCAAGCCGGACATAGAGCGCCCCGTCGCCGCCGTGGTTGCGCGCCGCCGGCTCGTAGGAGGAGATCAGCGGCCGGAACTCCGGCAGGGAGAACCACAGCGGCACCGCCCGCTTCAAGGCGCCGTCGCTGCCGAGCGAGGTGCCCTTGCCGGTGATCACGAGCACGTGGCGCAGGCCCCGCTCGTGCGCCCGGATGAGAAAGCCGAGCAGGAAGCCGTGCGCCTCGCTCTGGATCATGCCGTGCAGGTCGATGCGCGCTTCCAGCGCCAGGCGGCCCTTGGCGATCTTGCGCTTGACCGGGCGCTCCAGCGGATGGTGCCGGGTCTCCTTGTCGCGGCCGATGGTGAGCGCGATACCTTCGGCGGGCGGGGCGGACTTCATCTTCTTCGGTTCCGGCTCGGGCTTCTTCCCGGCCTCCGGCTTTTCAAAGGCGGCCTCGAACTCCGTCAGGGCGTCGAGCCTGCCCGGCAGTGCACGCGTGCTGCGCGCCACCTTGCCCCAGAGGATACGGTCCTCGCTCGAGAGCGTCTTATCCTTCGGCATGGAGGTATCGCTCCGCCGCTGCCTTCGGCACGAGGATATGGAAGGTCGCCGCATTGCGCACATGGCCGGCCAGCGCGCCCGCCGCATCGCCCGAACCGGTGAAGATATCGCCGCGCGCCGGGCCGACGATCGCCGTTCCGGTGTCGAGCGCCAGCATCAGGCGGCGGAAGGGCTTGCCGCCATCCATATGGGTGAGGCTGTCGCTCGAAATGAAGAAGGGCAGGCCGAAGGTATGGATCAGCCGGTCGACCGCCAGCGAACGGCCGGCGACGAGCGGCACTTTCGCCGCGGCGATCGGGCCGAGCGACAGATCCGCGACCTCGGCCTCCTTGAAGAAGATGAAGGAGCGGTTGTGCCAGAGCACGGCGTCGACCTGATCCTCGTTGCGGGCCAGCCAGTCACGGATCGAAGCCATGGAGACGGTTGCCGCGTCGATCTCGCCGCGGTCGATCAGCAGCTTGCCGATCGCGGAAAAGGGATGGCCGCTCTTGGCGGCGTAGGTGATTCGCCTGACCGACCCGTCCGGATAGACGAGCCGCACGGCGCCCTGCACATGGGCGAAGAAGACGTCCACCTTCGAGCGGGCATAGGCGATCTCCAGCCCGCGGCCGGCAAGATAGCCACGCTCGATCTCGCCGCGATCGGGATGCTCGACGATCCCGCCGGCCGTCTTGAGCCCGAACGCAAAACCCGGCGGAAAACCGGCCGGGCGATTGTCCTCGTCGATATCGACCAGATCCTCCGGCCGGGCGTAGAAGGGGTGGCGGAACGCGGCGTCCGGCTCCGCCCGCACGGCGACTTCCGGCTCGTAGAAGGCCGTGACGAAACCGGGCGAGCCGTCCGCCTTCTCGATGAGGAAGGGCACGCACTGCGCCTCGAAGAAGGCGCGCACCGCGGCGGGACCTTCCGGCTTCTCGTCGGCCGCCGCATCCAGCAACGCCAGAAGCTCGCCGGCGGTGATGCCGAGCGAGCCCGTCCTGTAGGGTTTTACGGTGCGGATGTGATCGCGACAGCGGGCCATTGCCGAAAGAAGCGCTGTCGGATCATCCTCGTTCCAGCCGGGAAGCGCCGAAAACCGGGCCGGAACCAGGCGATAGTCCATTGGCCTTGCCTCGCTCAGCCTTCCGATTCGGTGGCGATCAGCTTCCAGTTCGGATCGCGCGAACGGATGTCGCGGGCGAAGGTCCACAGGTCGTTGACCTCGGCCACCGTTTCCGCATCGCCCTCGATCAGCGTGCCGGCCTTGTCATAGGTGGCGGAGATCAGCTGGCTGACGATGCGCAGCGTCACATTCGCCTCGCTGTCCTTGACCTCGGCGCTGACGATATCGGCCTTCTCGATGCCGACGAAGCTGGAGCGGACGACCTCGCCGTTTCTCTCGCGTTCCGAGATGGCCGCGTCGAAGCCTTCATAGACCTCGCGCGACAGGAGGTTCTTCAATGCCTTGCGGTCGCCGTCGGCAAAGGCGACGACGATCATTTCATAGGCCATGCGGGCGCCGTTGACGAACTCCTTCGGGTTGAAGGACGGGTCGACCTTGACGATCTGGCGAAGCTGCTCGTTGAGCGGGGTGCCCGGTGCGGCAAAGCCATCGACGGACGCATAGGGATTTTCCTCCTCGTCCGTCCCATCCCGCCGCGGCAGCGTGACCACCTTGCCGCGATCGGCCGAATCAGCCTCGCTGGCGGTCTCGCGCTTGGAATAGGGATCGAAGGGCGGGCGCTCGCTGCCGGTGCGCCGGCCGAGCACGCTGCGCAACTGCAGGAAGATGACCACCGCAGCCACCAGGAAAAAAATCGTTACAAAGTCGAATGAGCCCATTATCGATCCGCAGCCGTTTTCGTTTTTCTTGTTCCTTTCCCATATAGTCCGCAAAACCGGATCATTCAAATGGCGATGACGTGAATGCGATGAAGGCACGCCCAAACAGCGCCGGCAGTATCGGTCCGCGCTAAACTGTGCGACAGTGAAGGCCATGCTGCGACGTCTCATTCCCCTCTTCATTCTCCTGCTGCCGCTGGCGGAAATCGCCTGTTTCATTCTTGTCGGGCGGCGCATCGGCCTTTTTGCCACCCTGTCGCTGGTCGTGCTTTCGGCCGTCGCCGGCATCGTGCTGATGCGCATCCAGGGTTTCGGCGTGCTTGCCCGGTTGCGCCAGGCCGGCCAGGACGGCCGCGCGCCGGGCAAGGAAATGCTCGATGCCGCGATGATCATGATCGCCGGCATCCTGTTGCTGATTCCCGGCTTCCTCACCGATATCGTGGGGCTCGCCCTGTTTCTGCCGCCCGTCCGCACGTTCCTCTGGAACCGGCTGATGCGCAACATCGTGGTCGTCGACATCGGCGGCACGCACCCCGGCAACCGGCCGCAGACAGGCCCCCAGCGCACCATCGATCTAGACGAAAGCGACTTTCATCGCGACGGCCGGCCGTGACGGCGGGTTGTAAGCCCGGGGCCGAAATGCTAGATGGCCTGACTTTCCAGAGTCCCCGAGGATACTTTCATGACCGACGCAGCAACCGAGAACAACGCCGCGAGCCCCTCGCTCAACATCCTGGCGCAGTATGTGAAGGACTTCTCCTTCGAAAACCCGGGTGCACCGCGGTCGCTCCAGGCCCGTGACAAGGCGCCGGCGATCAACATCAGCGTCAACGTCAATGCAAACCCGCTCTCCGAGACGGACTTCGACGTCATCCTTTCGCTGAACGCGGAAGCCAAGGACGGCGACAAGATGCTCTTCAACGCCGAACTCGCCTATGGCGGCGTCTTCCGCGTCGCGGGCTTCCCGCAGGAACACATGCTCCCGGTGCTCTTCATCGAGTGCCCGCGCCTGCTCTTCCCCTTCGCCCGCCAGATCATCGCCGACGCGACCCGCAACGGCGGTTTCCCGCCGCTGATGATCGATCCGATCGATTTCGCGCAGATGTTCACCCAGCGCATGGCCGAAGAACAGGTCAAGGCCAAGGTCAACGCCAACTGAGGCGACCACCGGCTTTCAACGAAAACGCCCGGCCACCTGGTGACCGGGCGTTTTCTTTTGCTTTTTGAAAAGCTGGGCCAGGTTCACGCGCCGTATTTCGCCCAGATCGCCTTGTCGCCCATCTTCTGCACCATGGTGGCATGGGCGGCGCGCTCTTCCTCGGAAAGGCGGGGCGCAAGCGGCTTCGGCCTGACGCCCAGCGGCAGGACGACATCGTCCTCAGCCTCGACCAGCGTCCGCCGGCCGCTCTCGGCCATGCCGAGCCCGAGCGCCGCCTGCCGGCCGCCGATCATCTCGATATAGACCTCGGCCAGAAGCTCGGAGTCGAGCAGGGCGCCGTGTTTCGTGCGATGCGAATTGTCGATGCCGTAGCGCCGGCAGAGCGCATCGAGCGAGTTCGGCCCCATAGGATGCTTGCGGCGCGCCAGCGCCAGCGTGTCCGTCACCTTCTCCTGCAGGACCGGCGGCAGGCCGATGCGCTCGAACTCGGCGTTGATGAAGCCCATGTCGAAGTTGGCATTGTGCGCCACCCAGCGGGCATCGCCGAAGAAATCGAGGATCTGCTGCGCCAGATCGGCAAAGGGCGGCTTGTCCTTCAGGAATTCGTCCGTGATGCCGTGCACGGCAAGCGCATCCGGATGCACCTTGCGGTCGCCCGGGCTGATGAAGAGGTGCAGCGTGCGGCCGGTCGGAAAATGGTTCTCCAGCTCCACGCCGCCGATTTCGATGACGCGGTCGAGCTTGTTGTCGAGGCCGGTCGTTTCCGTATCGAAGATGATCTCGCGCATCAGTGCTCTTGTCCCTTCAAGCTTTCAACGATCTCTTCCACCTGTTTGCGCGCCGCTTCAAGCCCCTTGCCGGTATCGATGAGGAAATCGGCGCGCCGGCGCTTTTCCGCATCCGGCGTCTGGCGTGACAGGATGAGCTGGAATTTCTCCTCCGTCATGCCTGGGCGGGCGAGCACGCGCTGTCTTTGTATGTCCGGATCGCAGGTGACGACCACCACCTTGTCCACCCGCGCTTCCCCCCCGGTCTCGTAGAGCAGCGGGATATCGAGCAGGACGAGCGGCGATCCATGATCCCGCTGCGCATCGAGGAAGGCTTTCTCGCGTGCCCGCACGAGCGGGTGGATGATCGCCTCCAGCGCGGCAAAGCGGTCCGGGAACCGGGCCAGCGTCGCCGACAGTGCCGTGCGGTCGATGACGCCATCGCGCAGCGCTTCGGGAAACCGCGCGGCGACCGGCGCGACGGCCTCCATCCGATAGAGGTCGTGCACCGTCGCATCCGCGTCATGCACCGGCACACCGAGATTGCGGAACATCGCCGCGGTCGTCGACTTGCCTGTTCCGATCGATCCGGTGAGGCCGAGCACGATCATCGATGCGCCTCCATGTCGGCGAGGATCATCCCGCGCAATCGCGCATCGACGGCCGGCCGCACACCGAACCATTTTTCAAAGCCCGGCACCGCCTGATGCAGGAGCATGCCGAGGCCATCCACCGTGGCAAAACCCTGCTCGGCCGCCTGACGCAGGATCGGCGTGACCAGCGGCACATAGACGATGTCCGTCACCACCGCGCCCTCACCCAGGGGCGAGAAGTCGAAATCCGGTGCCGCCTCGCCATCCATGCCGAGCGACGTCGTGTTGACGAAAAGCCCTGCCCCCTTCATGACCTCCGGCAGGGCCGCCATCGGATGGGCGTGCACGCTCGGCCCGAAACGGTCGGCCAGTTCCTGCGCGCGGGCGGCAGTGCGGTTGACGACATGGATTTCCGCAACGCCGCGATCGCGCACCGCCTGGAGGATCGCCCGGCTGGCGCCGCCAGCCCCGAGGATGACGGCCCGGTCCGTCCTGTCCCAGCCGGACGCGGCGGCATCGAGATTGGCGAGAAATCCAAAACCGTCGGTGTTGGTCGCATGGAGCCGGCCGTCCTCCAGCCAGAGCGTGTTCGACGCCCCGAGCTCTTCGCTCAGCGCATCCGGCCGGTCGGCGAGCGCGAAGGCCGTTTCCTTGTGCGGGATGGTGACATTGCCGCCGATGAAGCCGGATTCACCGCTTTTCAAGCGGGAAATGAAGCCGGCGAAATCCTCGGGCGAAACCTCCTGCCGCGTATAGGATCCCTGCAATCCCAGCGTTTCCAGCCAGTATCCATGGATCAGCGGCGAGCGCGAATGTTTGACCGGATAGCCCGTCACGAAGGCATGGCGAGCGACTGTTTCACGTGAATCATGCATCGATGGCACCGAGATCGCGAAGTTTAGCCAGCAAGGGAAGCAGCGGCAGGCCGAGGATGGTGAAATAGTCGCCGTCGATCCGCTCGAAGAGCTGCACCCCTTCGCCCTCGAGCTGATAGGCGCCGACGCTCGCCAGCACCCGCGGTCCGACCCGCGCCAGGTGGCGATCGATGAAATCGCCGGACAGCGGCCGCATCGTCAGATGCGCGATGGAGATGTGGCTCCACAATGTCTCTCCGTCCCGTACCAGGGCGATGCCGCAGTTCAGCGAATGGGTGCGGCCGGACATGGCCTGAAGATGGGTCTTGGCTTCTGCCATGTCGGCCGGCTTGTGAAACACCCGCCCCTCCAGGGACAGCGTCTGGTCGGAACCGATGACGAGGGCGCCGGGATTGCGCCGCGCCACATTCACGGCCTTTTCGATCGCCAGCGCCTGGGCGATCTCCGGCGGCGTCGGGTTGCCGGCCGCAAGCGCGGTTTCGATCGCGCGCTCGTCGAGATCGGCCGCCTCGGTTTCAAAGGCAAGGCCCGCATTGTCCATCAGCATGCGGCGAAAGGGACTTTGCGAGGCAAGGATCAGCGATGTCATGGAAATCTCCGTTTCCCCTCCCGGTTAGCGAAGCTTCGGGCGAAGAGCAACGATGGCGGCGGCCGTTTCCTCGATCGATCGCCGGGTGACGTCGATGATCGGCCAGTTGTTGCGCGCACAGATGGCACGGGCATATTTCAATTCCTCGGAAATCTGCGACCGGTCGACATAATCGTCGCCGCGAAAATCCTGCGTCTGGCCGAGCACCCGATTCTGCCGCACCTGGGCAATGCGGTCCGTGGTGGCGATCAGTCCGACGACCAGCGGTTTCGTCGTCGTCGACAGCCGCTCCGGCAGGGGCACGCCGAGCACGATCGGTACATTGGCGGTCTTGATGCCGCGATTGGCGAGATAGATGCTCGTCGGCGTCTTAGAGGTGCGGCTGATGCCGACAAGGATGACGTCCGCCTCGTCGAGATCGGCCGGCAGCTGCCCGTCGTCGTGGTCCATCGTGAAATTGAGCGCGTCGATCCGCGCGAAATATTCCGCGTTCATCACATGCTGCGCGCCCACCCGCCGGCGCGAAGGCGCACCGAGATAGGACTGGAAGAGGTCGATCACCGGCTCGAGCACGGAGACGCAGGGTACGCCCATCTCCCGGCAACGCTGGTCGATGATCTCCGAAAGCTCCCGGTCGACGATCGTATAGAGCACGATGCCCGGCGCTCCGTCGATGGCATCGAGCACGGGCATGAGCTGCTTGCGGTTGCGGATCAGCGGATAGACATGTTCGAGCGCCTGGGACGACTGGAACTGCGCGGCTGCCGCCCGCCCCGCGGCAATCAGCGTCTCGCCCGTCGAGTCCGATATCAGGTGCAGATGGAAGTAGTTTCTGGTGCTTTCCACAATATCCTCCGCCCCCTGTTGATGAACCGGGACAGCACCGAGCTAAGAACGACAGGGATCGGGAGGCAAGGGGATAACCGCCTTTTTATCCACAATCCGCGGGAGACGGGAACAGGATTCACGGCCCATGTGGATAAGACTCATGACACGGCAAAGTGTCGCGCTTCTCCACATCTCATCCACAGCAAGGCTCTTTTGTCGACGCCGTCGATCGCCTTGATTCGAAAAGGCGAATCCGGTTCTCCGCATTATTCTCAGAAAATCTTCCTGCGGGTTTTGTCTTTTCCGCCCTGCCGCCGGCAAGGCCGGATCCCTGTGGAGAGGATTTAATCCTTGATAGTCACCGACTCTAAGAAATAGAAACCTTTTCAAAGAGATTATTTCATTGATTGGGAGAACCCCGCGGTGTCTGCGAAAAGCCGGAAGATCGTCGATGTCCTGAACGGGAAAACGATCTCCCCCCCTCCCCTCTGGCTGATGCGTCAGGCCGGACGCTACCTGCCGGAATACAGGCAGACCCGCGCGGCGGCGGGAAGCTTCCTCGATCTCTGTTATTCGCCGGAGCTGGCGACGGAAGTGACGCTCCAGCCGATCCGCCGCTATGGCTTCGACGCGGCGATCCTGTTCTCCGATATCCTCGTCATTCCCGACGCCCTGAAGCGCAATGTCCGCTTCGAGGAAGGCCATGGGCCGCGCCTCGATCCGATCGATGTCGATGGCATTCTGGCCCTGAAGGGCGACGGGGTGGCAGATCATCTCCAGCCGGTGATAGAGGCGGTCGGCCGCATCCGGGGCGCCCTGCCCGAGGAAACGGCGCTGCTCGGCTTCTGCGGCGCGCCCTGGACCGTTGCCACCTACATGATCGCCGGCCACGGAACGCCGGACCAGGCTCCCGCGCGTCTCTTCGCCTACAGGGAGCCACGCACCTTCGCACATCTGCTCGACGTGCTTGCCGAACTCTCGGCCGATTACCTTGTGGCGCAGATCGATGCCGGCGCCGATGCGGTGCAGATCTTCGATTCCTGGGCCGGCGTTCTCGGCGAACGCGAGTTTGCCGATTTCGCCGTCCGGCCCGTGCAGCGCATCATCTCTTCGGTCAAGGCCCGCCGACCGCAGGCGAAGATCATCGCCTTTGCCAAGGGAGCGGGCGTGCTCCTGAAATCCTACCGGCAGCAGACCGGCGCCGACGCCATTGGCCTCGACTGGTCCGTACCGCTCTCCTTCGCGGCCGACCTGCAGAAGGACGGCCCCGTCCAGGGCAATCTCGATCCGATGCGCGTCGTCGCCGGCGGCGCGGCGCTCGACGAAGGCATCGACGCCATCCTGCAGGTGCTCGGCAATGGGCCGCTGATCTTCAATCTCGGCCATGGCATCACGCCGCAGGCCGATCCCGACACTGTCGCGCGCCTCGTGGCGCGGGTGCGCGGGGAAAAGCGGTGAGCGAGAAGCAGGCGGGCGAGAGCGCCGGACGCCGGGCGCGGCTGCGCGCCGCGGTGGCGCTTGTCGTCTTCGCGCTGCTTGTGCTCCTCCTCGTCCTCCATCCGCCGGACGATCTCTATCTTTGGATCAAGTCGTTGCACATCATCGCCGTCATCTCCTGGATGGCGGGCCTGCTCTACCTGCCGCGGCTCTTCGTCTATCACACGGATGCCCCGCCCGGCTCGGCCGAGGCGCAGGTCTTCAAGGTGATGGAACAGCGGCTCTACCGGGTCATCATGCAGCCGGCGATGGGCCTTTCCTGGCTGCTCGGCCTTTATCTCGCCTGGTCCGTCTACGGTTTCCAGGGCGGCTGGCTGCATGCCAAGCTCGCCCTGGTCATCCTCATGACCGGCGTGCACCAGTTCTATGGCCGGGCCGTCAAGGCCTTCGCCGAGGACCGCAACACCTGGAGCGGCCGCCAGTGGCGCATCTGGAACGAGGCGCCGGCGCTCCTGATGATCCTCATCGTCATTCTGGTCGTCGTCAAACCGTTCTGAGCCTCTGCGACAAAACGGATGAAATTTCAAAGCCCCCTTGCGGGGCAGCACCGGAACCGCTATTTTCCGCGCATCTCATCTTTCGTGGCATGTGTATTCGTTCAGTGAACTGCACCCGATCCCCCGCAGTTCGGCCTTGACCCGCACGCCTTTTCCCATCCCGATGACACCCAGCATGGACCATTCATGGCCGAAATGAAGCTACAAGACCTCAAGAACAAGACTCCGACCGACCTCCTTGCCTTTGCCGAATCGCTCGAGGTCGAGAACGCGAGCACGATGCGCAAGCAGGAACTGATGTTTGCGATCCTGAAGATGCTGGCCGCGCAGGACGTGGAGATCATCGGCGAGGGTGTCGTGGAAGTGCTGCAGGACGGTTTCGGCTTCCTGCGGTCGGCCAATGCGAACTACCTGCCCGGCCCGGACGATATCTATATCTCGCCCTCCCAGATCCGCCGTTTCTCGCTGAAGACCGGCGATACGGTGGAAGGCCCGATCCGCGGCCCGAAGGAAGGCGAACGCTATTTCGCGCTGCTCAAGGTCAACACGATCAATTTCGACGATCCGGAGAAGATCCGCCACAAGGTCCACTTCGACAACCTGACGCCGCTCTACCCGAACGAGCGCTTCAAGATGGAACTCGAGATCCCGACCTCGAAGGATCTGTCGCCGCGCGTCATCGATCTCGTCGCGCCCCTCGGCAAGGGCCAGCGCGGCCTCATCGTCGCCCCGCCGCGCACGGGTAAGACGGTTCTCCTGCAGAACATCGCCCATTCGATCACCGCAAACCATCCGGAATGTTATCTCATCGTCCTCTTGATCGACGAGCGTCCGGAGGAAGTGACGGACATGCAGCGATCGGTGCGGGGCGAAGTCGTTTCCTCGACCTTCGACGAACCGGCGACGCGCCACGTCCAGGTCGCCGAAATGGTCATCGAGAAGGCCAAGCGCCTCGTCGAGCACGGCCGCGACGTCGTGATCCTGCTCGATTCGATCACCCGCCTCGGCCGCGCCTACAACACGGTGGTTCCGTCCTCGGGCAAGGTGCTGACCGGCGGCGTCGACGCGAACGCCCTGCAGCGCCCGAAGCGCTTCTTCGGCGCGGCGCGCAATATCGAGGAAGGCGGTTCGCTGACCATCATCGCGACGGCGCTGATCGACACCGGCAGCCGCATGGACGAAGTGATCTTCGAGGAGTTCAAGGGTACCGGTAACTCGGAAATCGTGCTGGATCGCAAGGTCGCCGACAAGCGCATCTTCCCGGCCATGGACATCCTCAAGTCCGGCACGCGCAAGGAAGACCTTCTGGTGCCGCGCCAGGATCTCCAGAAGATCTTCGTGTTGCGCCGCATTCTTGCCCCGATGGGCACCACGGATGCGATCGAATTCCTGATCGACAAGCTGAAGCAGACGAAGAACAACGGCGATTTCTTCGATTCGATGAACACATAGCCAATAGGCACGAACGTGCGTAAAGACATGGCCCCGCCGTAAGGCGGGACCATTTTCGTTTCAGGAGAAGAAATCGATTCTCCTCCGAAACGGAATCGCCGATTCGCACCCGGAATGATAAATCATGATGTCCACGGACACGATCTTTGCCTTGTCGAGCGGCGGCTTGCCCTCCGGCGTGGCGGTGATTCGCCTGAGCGGACCTGCAAGCGGCCAGGCGGTGCAAGCGCTGTGCGGCCGCCAGCCCGCGGAAAGACGCGCGTCCCTGCTCTCGATTCGTAACCGGAACGGTGAGAAGCTCGACGCGGGCCTGGTCTTGTTCTTCCCCGGCCCAAACTCTTTCACGGGCGAGGATTGCGCGGAACTTCAGATCCATGGTGGGCGGGCCACGGTCAAGGCTGTTCTTGCGGAGCTCGCCGGCATGGCCGGTCTGCGTGCGGCGGAAGCCGGTGAATTTTCCCGGCGCGCCTTCCTGAACGGCCGTATGGACTTGGTCGAAGTGGAGGGCCTGGCGGATCTCATTGCGGCGGAAACCGAGATGCAACGCCGTCTGGCGGCAGAGCAATCGTCTGGCGGCCCGTCGAAACTCTACGATTCGTGGGCGAAACGACTGACGCATGCGCGCGCCATGATTGAAGCCGAACTGGATTTTGCCGATGAGGACGATGTTCCCGGTTCTATTGCGGATACCATCTGGCGTGACATGCGGCAATTGGAGCAAGAGATCCTTAACCATCTTTCCGGTGTGAGAACCGGGGAGATCGTGCGGGATGGCCTCAAGGTCGTCATCGTGGGTCCGCCCAATGCGGGAAAGTCGAGCCTGTTGAATTATCTCGCAAAACGGGATGTCGCTATCGTTACCGACGTCCCGGGAACGACGCGGGATGTGCTGCATGTCGATCTGGACCTCGACGGCTTCGCCGTTCGGCTCTATGATACGGCCGGCTTGCGCGAGACGGATGACGTTGTCGAGCAGGAGGGTATCCGCCGGACACAGCTTTCCATGGCCCAGGCCCATCTGGTGCTTCTGTTGTCGTCGCTTGCGGAGCCTGATTGGGTCGCGTTCACCGAGGGATATGACGGTCCGGTTATCCGTGTCCAGACCAAGGCGGACAGGCAGGATGCCGCCTGGCGGGATCCGGAAGCTGATGTTAGGATTTCCGTGCGGACGGGTGAAGGCATATCGGCACTTCTGGATCTGGTGAGCGGATACCTCCCGAATCTGGATCAGGGAAGCGCCTTGGCACTTCCTACGCGTCAACGGCATGCGGACAATCTCGCGGAAGCACGCAGCCACATCGGCGCGGCGCTGGCTGCGGGCGGGAACGGTCTCGATATACAGGCGGAACATCTCCGCCTCGCCGGTCAGGCGCTGGGTCGGGTCACAGGGCGGGTGGATGTGGAGAACCTGCTGGACGTGATCTTTTCGGAATTTTGCATTGGTAAGTGATTCACGTGAAACAACACAACGTACACGAGTCGCGCTGGGCGTTTCACGTGAAACAGGTGGTTCGATATGACGACATTGAAGACATATGATGTGGTGGTGATCGGTGGTGGGCATGCGGGTGTCGAGGCTGCTGCCGCCGCCGCGCGGTTCGGCGCGCAAACGGCTTTGCTCACCCACAAGGCCTCGACGATCGGGGTCATGTCCTGCAATCCTGCGATTGGCGGTCTTGGCAAGGGTCACCTCGTCCGGGAAGTGGACGCGCTGGATGGCCTGATGGGACGGGTTGCCGACCGGGCTGGCATTCAGTTTCGCCTGTTGAACCGGCGTAAAGGCCCCGCGGTGCGCGGCCCGCGCAGCCAGGCCGATCGAAAGCTTTATCGCGAGGCCATGCAGGCGGAGATTGCGCAGATTGCCGGCCTGACCGTTGTCGAGGGTGACGCATACGATCTCGATTGCGCAGATGGCCGTATCCACGCGGTGATCCTGAAGGACGGGCGGCGCCTGCCCTGCGGCGCCGTGGTGGTTACCACGGGCACGTTCCTGCGTGGCCTTATTCATATCGGTTCCGAAAAAAT
This sequence comes from Shinella sp. WSD5-1, assembly GCF_963942435.1. Taxonomy (GTDB): domain Bacteria; phylum Pseudomonadota; class Alphaproteobacteria; order Rhizobiales; family Rhizobiaceae; genus Shinella; species Shinella yambaruensis. Next base: position 524,399 of record NZ_OZ012596.1, on the reverse strand, counting down.
CCCGGCTGGCCGCGTGGGAGAAGACCCCTCGCTCGGGCTTTCAGCGACGTTCGAACGTCTCGGCTTCAGGCTTGGCCGCTTGAAGACTGGCACGCCTGCACGCCTCGATGGTCGCACCATCGATTGGAACGCGGTTGGGCGCCAAGCGGCAGATGAGACGCCGGTGCCGTTCTCCTTCATGACCGATCGCATCACGACACCGCAGATCGAATGCGGCGTCACGCGAACGACGGCCGCGACGCACCGCATCATTGAGGAGAATATCGGCCGATCGGCGATGTATTCCGGCCAGATCGAAGGTGTCGGCCCACGCTATTGCCCGTCGATCGAGGACAAGATCGTGAAGTTTGGCGAACGGGACGGCCATCAGATTTTCCTGGAGCCTGAGGGTCTGGACGACGACACCGTCTATCCGAACGGCATCTCGACATCGCTTCCGGCCGATATACAGCAGGCCTTCATTCAGACCATCCCCGGCCTGGAGAGGGTGCGTATTCTGCAGCCAGGCTATGCGATCGAATACGATCATGTCGATCCGCGGGAACTGTCCGCCACCCTGGAAACCCGGCGACAGCCCGGGCTTTTCCTGGCCGGCCAGATCAACGGCACGACCGGTTACGAGGAGGCCGCGGCGCAGGGGCTGGTTGCCGGACTGAACGCCGCCCGGCGGGCCGCGGGCATGGAGGGACACGCCTTCAGCCGCACGGAGAGCTATATCGGGGTGATGCTCGATGACTTGACGTCCCGCGGCGTGACCGAGCCCTACCGCATGTTCACCTCGCGTGCGGAGTATCGCCTTTCGCTGCGGGCTGACAATGCCGACGCGCGGTTGACGGCATCCGGCATGGCGCTTGGCATTGTCGGTGCAGACCGGCGCCGGCGCTTCGAGGAATGGTCGGCGGACATGCAGCGCCTGCGGGAACGGCTCGATACCCTGAAGCTGTCGCCCAATGAGGCGGCCAGCAAGGGGATCCGGATCAACCAGGACGGCGTTCGCCGTTCCGCCTACGATCTGCTCGCCTATCCGGACGTCGACTTTGCGTGGCTGGCGGCCGTTTGGCCTGAGCTCGACGCCTTCTCCCCCCGTGTTCGCGATGCTATCGAAATCGAGGCCGGCTATGCGGTTTACATGAATCGGCAGGCGGCGGATATCGCCGAGGCAAGGCGGGAAGAAGATCGTGGCATCCCCGCTGACTTTGATTTTGCCGCCCTCCCCGGCCTCTCCATCGAATTGCAGCAGAAACTGGCCGCGGCGCGCCCGGCGAATCTTGCACAGGCCGCGCGGGTGGACGGCATGACGCCGGCTGCCTTGACCCTCTTGCTTGCCTATCTCAAGCGCGTGCCCGCCGCGGCAGCGATGGAACGGACGGCCAGCGCATGAAGTCTCTGCCCCGCGAATTTGCCGAGCTGAATGTTTCACGTGAAACCGAGGACAGGCTGAACGCTTTCGTTGCGCTTTTTCAGAAATGGGCGAAAACCATCAATCTGGTGGCTCCCTCGACCTTGGCGGAAGTCTGGAGCCGTCATGTTGTCGATAGCATGCAGATCTATGCTCTATGTCCTGGGCCGCGGATTTGGGCGGATCTCGGTAGCGGGGGCGGTTTTCCGGGCATTGTCACCGGTATTCTGCTGGCCGGCGCGGGAGATGGATGGATTCATCTCGTCGAAAGCAACAACAAGAAGGCCGCCTTCCTGCGAACGGCTATCCGCGAAACCGGTGCGCGCGCATCGGTGCATGCGATTCGCATCGAAGAGGCGCCGGCGGCAATCGCGCATTGCGACGCGATTTCCGCCCGGGCCTTGGCGGACCTCGATCTCCTGATGGATTTCGGCTGGCCATGGGCCGAGCGCAATCCGGATCTACGGTTTTTCCTTCATAAAGGCCGGGATTACCAGCGCGAGGTCGATAAAGCGCTTGGTCGGTGGAGATTCGATCTGGTAAAACATGCCAGTGTCGTCGAGCCGGATTCCGTGGTGCTCGAACTCTCGAAGCTTTCGCGAAGACGCGAGTGATTGGCGGATGCCCATGGCAATCGAAAAGAACCGGATCATCACCATTGCGAATCAGAAGGGCGGCGTCGGCAAGACGACGACCGCGATCAACCTCGCCACGGCGCTGGCCGCGATCGGCGAGCGCGTGCTGATCGTCGACCTGGATCCGCAGGGCAATGCCAGCACGGGCCTCGGCATCGATCGCCGCAACCGCGAACTCTCCTCCTATGACCTGCTGATCGGCAGCCACGGCGTTGCGGAGACGGTGCTGCAGACGGCCGTGCCCAATCTGTCGATCATTCCCTCGACGATGGATCTCCTGGGCATCGAAATGGAAATCGCGCAGCAGAACGACCGCGTCTTCCGGCTGCGGCGCGCCCTCGCCTCGACCGAGGCGCTGTCTTACTCTTACGTGCTGGTCGATTGCCCGCCGTCCTTCAACCTCCTGACGATGAATGCGCTCGCCGCGGCGCATTCCGTGCTGGTGCCCCTGCAATGCGAGTTCTTTGCGCTGGAAGGCCTCAGCCAGCTGCTGGAGACGGTGGACCAGGTGCGCCGCACCGTCAATCCGTATCTGGATATCCAGGGCATCGTGCTCACCATGTTCGATTCGCGCAACAATCTTGCGCAGCAGGTCGTCAATGACGTGCGCACGCATCTCGGTGAAAAGGTCTATCATACACTCATTCCGCGCAATGTCCGTGTGTCCGAGGCGCCGTCCTATGGCAAGCCGGCCATTCTCTACGATCTCAAATGCGCCGGCAGCCAGGCCTATCTTCAGCTCGCTTCCGAGGTGATCCAGCGTGAAAGGCAGCGCCGGGCTGCCTGATTTCAGTATCCGTGAGTAGAACCGATGAATGAAGACAACTCGAAGCGGCGCCTTGGCCGCGGCCTTGCCGCCCTGATCGGTGAAATGGACCAGCTGCCCGCCGCCGATGTCGGCGAGCGCCCGGCGGTCAATCCCGATCGCCTGGTTCCGATCGAATTCGTCGGTCGCAATCCGCGCAATCCGCGGCGCTATTTTGACGAATCGGAGCTGCAGGATCTGGCCTCCTCCATCCGCCAGCACGGCATCGTTCAGCCGGTCGTCGTGCGCACAACGGCTGACAGTCGCTACGAGATCATCGCGGGTGAGCGCCGCTGGCGCGCCGCGCAGCTGGCGGGGCTCATTGACATTCCGGTCATCATTCGCGACGTGGACGACCGCACGGCGCTGGAAATCGCCATCGTGGAAAACGTACAGCGCTCCGACCTCAATCCGCTGGAAGAGGCGATGGGCTATGAGCTGCTGATCGCCGATCACGGTTATACGCAAAACGATCTCGGCGAGATCATCGGCAAGAGCCGCAGCCATGTGGCAAACAGCCTTCGCCTGCTCAAGCTGCCGGAACCGGTACGCGACATGCTGGCCTCCGGTTCGCTATCGGCCGGCCATGCGCGTGCGCTCATCCCGACCTCCGATCCTGTCGCCCTGGCAAAGACCGTTGTGGCAAAGGGTATGTCGGTGCGTGACGCGGAACGTCTTGCACAGAACGATATCAAGGCGCAGGGCGATCCCAATCACGGCCAGACGCCGCGCAAGGACGAGAAGGATGCCGATACGCTGGCGCTGGAGCGCACGCTGTCGGACGTGCTGGGCCTCGATGTGACCGTCAATCACAAGGGAAGTGGCGGGCAGCTGCGAATTGCCTACAAGACGCTCGAGCAGCTCGAGGAAATCTGCCGGCTTCTTGAGCGGCGGTAACATCCTTAGCCGGATTCACCGCCGCGCGGATTGAAGCACGGTCGCCAGCATCGTCTGCATGGCGATCGTGTCCTCCAGGGCCGGACGTTGCCGGCTTTGCAGGATGGCAGCCTGCAGGCGCTGCGTTTCGCGCCGGATCGCCGGCCCCGTCCAGGTTTTCAGGGCATTTTCGACGATCGGCTTGCGGCGGAAATGCAGATGGCGGCCGAGGGTCGCCATGGCTTGGGCGGCCGGTGCGCGTTTTTCATCCATTTCCGCGCGCATCAGCTCCAGAAGCTGGAACTGCCGAAGGCAACCCTGCAGCACCAGGAAGACCGGCGTCTTGGAGGAAACGATCTTCTGGATGGCATGCAGGAAACCGTCCTTGTCGCCCTTGAGGATGGCATCGACGGCATCGTCCGTCGAGATCGCGCTGGCATCGCCGACGATCTCCTCGACATCCTGCTCCTCGATCAGTTCCCTGCCACGGCAATAGAGCGCAAGCTTGCGCACCTCGTTGCGCGAGGCGAGCCGGTCGCCGCCGATGGTTTCCACCAGGCGTGAACGGGCTGCGGGGGAAATGCGCAAGCCCTCGGCGGCGAGCTCCTGGTCGATGAGTGCCTGCAGGGCGCGTCCGTCATCGGCGTAACAGGGGATAGCGACGACTGCGGAACCGGATTCGGCAGCCTTGCGCAGTCCGGCGCCCTTCTTCAGGTCACCTGCCTCGATGATCAGCGTGGATGGCCCGGCCGGCATCTTGGCCAGGATGTCCAGCGCGTCGGAAAGACCCTTCTCGCTGCCGGCATTGCGGACCCAGACGAGGCGATCGCCGCCGAAGAGGCCGATGGCGTTCATCTCGTCGATCAGCCGGCCCGGCTGGCTGCCGACCTCGCCGGCATCGAGTTTCACGACGGAGAAGGCGTCATTGAGATCGACGCCGCTGACCGCCGCCAGTGCGGCCGCCCGCTCGGAAACCAGGCCCCGATCGGGACCGTAGACGAGGAACAGCCGCACGGGCAGCGGTTTGCGCTTCAGGAAACCGTCGAACTCGTGCGACTTGACTTCGGCCATAGCCGGCTCAGCGACGGCCGAGCGCGGACGCGACATCCGCGCGGATCAGCTCCGCCAGCTCGCGGGCAGCACGATCCTCGGCGTCCCGCACGGCGCGCAGCTTGGCGAATTCCTGCACGGGATAATCGACGAGCGCGACCGTGGAGCGCTTTCCGGACGCCAATGTTTCGCCGGAGTCGGTCTGCACGAGATTGTAGTCGGCCGAGACGACGATGCGGCCGGCGCGGGGAATGTCGTCGCGCACGTCGAGCAGCACGCCGACCTTGCGGACGGCGACATTGAGCTCGAGGTGGTAGAGCGCGCTCTGCGTCTCGCCGCCGCCGCCGGAGAAGAGGAAGATCAGCTCATTGCGGACCCTTTGTTCCACGCGGTCGTCGGCCTTCGAGATGGCCACGGAGGCAAGCTTGCCCTCCGTGCCGGCGGGCGTGGAATACAGCGGCCGCACCTGGCAGCCGGCGACGACGCCGAGGATGGCGATGCCGGCGAACGCCTTTGCGAACCGCGAAAGGCCGGTTCCGTCAGACAACAACATTCACGATCCTCTGCGGTACGACGATGATCTTCTTGGGCTGCTGGCCGGCGAGCACGGCCTGGACCGCCTCGAGCGCCAGAACGGCCGCCTGCACGGCAGTCTGGTCCGCATCGCGGGCGATTGTCAAATCCGCACGCTTCTTGCCGTTGATCTGCACGGGCAGCGTGATCTCGTCGTCGGCGACGAGGCGGTCTTCGTAGGAGGGCCAGGGCGTGGTGGCGACGAGGCCTTCCCCGCCGATCTCGCGCCAGCATTCTTCCGCCAGATGCGGCGTCATGGGGGCGACGACGCGGATCAGGATGCCGACGGCTTCGCGCAGGGCGGCTGCGAGGTCTGGCGAGGCCTTGTCGGCAGCGGCGACGGTGAGCGGCGCGGCGAGCGCGTTGACGAATTCGTAGATGCGCGCGACGGCCTTGTTGAAGGCGAGCTTGTCGTAATCGGCCTGCACGGCCTTCAGCGTCTTGTGCGCGACCTGCGAGACGGCGAGCGCTTCGCCCTCCGTGCCGGGACGGCTTTCCGCGGCCTTCAGGGCCGGCGCCGCCTCGGAAACGAGGCGCCAGACGCGCTGGACGAAGCGATGGGCCCCTTCGACGCCGGCTTCCGACCAGATGACGTCGCGGTCCGGCGGCGAGTCGGAGAGCACGAAGAAGCGGGCGGTATCGGCGCCGTAGGAGGCGATGATGTCATCCGGATCGACGACGTTCTTCTTCGACTTCGACATCTTCTCGATCGAGCCGATGGCGATTTCTTCGCCGGATTCGAGATGGACCGCGCGGCGCTTGCCGCCCTCCTCCTCGATGCGGATTTCGGCAGGCGTCACCCATTCGCGCTTGCCGGCGACGCTGCGGCTGTAGGTCTCGTGCACCACCATGCCCTGGGTGAAGAGACCCTTGAAGGGCTCCTTCAGGTCGAGATGGCCGGAAACCTGCATGGCGCGGGTGAAGAAGCGCGAATAGAGCAGGTGCAGGATCGCATGCTCGATGCCGCCGATATACTGGTCGACCGGCAGCCAGGCGTTGGCGGCGGCGGGGTCCGTCGGGTCGTTTTCCCACGGGGCGGTGAAGCGGGCGAAGTACCAGGACGAATCGACGAAGGTGTCCATCGTGTCCGTCTCGCGGCGGGCGTCCCCACCGCACTGCGGGCAGGCGACGTGGCGCCAGGTCGGATGGCGGTCGAGCGGGTTGCCCGGCTTGTCGAAGGTGACGTCGTCGGGCAGCTTGACCGGCAGGTCGGCCTTCGGCACGGGCACCACGCCGCACTGCTCGCAATGGATGACCGGGATCGGGCAGCCCCAGTAGCGCTGGCGCGAAATGCCCCAGTCGCGCAGGCGGAAGTTCACCTTGCGCTCGCCTTGCGGGGCGTTGCCGAGCGTGACGGCGGAGAGGCGGTTCGCGACCTCCTCGAAGGCTTCATCGGTGCCAAGGCCGTCGAGGAAGCCGGAATTGATCATTACGCCGTCGCCGACATAGGCCTCTTCGGCGATAGTGAAGGTGGCCGCGTCGCCATCCTTCGGCATGACGACGGGCACGACCGGCAGGTTATATTTGCGGGCGAAGTCGAGGTCGCGCTGGTCGCCGGAGGGGCAGCCGAAGATGGCGCCCGTGCCGTAGTCCATCAGCACGAAGTTGGCGATGTAGACGGGGAGCTTCCAGGCCGTGTCGAAGGGATGGCGCACGCGGATGCCGGTGTCCATGCCTTTCTTCTCCGCCGTTTCCAGCGCCGCGAGCGAGGTGCCGGCGCGGCGGCATTCCTCGGCGAAGGCCATGATCTCGGGGTTCTTCGCAGACGCCTCCCGGGCAAGCGGGTGGTCGGCGGAGATGGCGATGAAGGAGGCGCCGAACAGCGTGTCGGGACGGGTCGTATAGACGGTGACGTCCTTTTCGCCCGTCAGGCCCGCGCCTTCGGAAATTTCCCAGCGCACCAGCATGCCTTCGGAACGGCCGATCCAGTTCTTCTGCATCAGGCGGACTTTTTCAGGCCACTGGTCGAGCGTTTCCAGCGAATCGAGCAGGTCCTGGCTGAAATCGGTGATGCGGAAGAACCATTGCGTCAGCTCGCGCTGCTCGACGAGCGCGCCGGAGCGCCAGCCGCGGCCGTCGATGACCTGCTCGTTGGCAAGCACCGTATGGTCGACCGGGTCCCAGTTCACCTTGGACTGCTTGCGGTAGACGAGGCCCTTTTCCAGGAAGTCGAGGAAGAGGTGCTGCTGGCGGTGGTAATATTCCACGTCGCAGGTGGCGAATTCGCGCGACCAGTCCAGCGACAGGCCCATGGACTTCAACTGGTTGCGCATGGTCGCGATGTTGTCGTAGGTCCAGCCCTTGGGGTGCACCTTGTTCTGCATGGCGGCGTTCTCGGCGGGCATGCCGAAGGCGTCCCAGCCCATCGGATGCAGCACGTTGTAGCCGCGGGCGCGCTTGTAGCGCGCGACGACGTCGCCCATCGCATAGTTGCGCACATGGCCCATATGGATGCGGCCCGACGGATAGGGGAACATCTCGAGGACGTAGTACTTCTCGCGCGGATCGTCGTTCTTGGTCAGGAAGACGCTGTCGTCGTTCCATTTTGCCTGCCAGCGGGGTTCGGCATCGCGCGGATTGTAACGTTCGGTGGCCATGTCTTTGATGTTCCGGAAGTCTTTTGGGAGTCTTGGAGGGCGGTGCGCCCATGCGAATATGGTGCCGAGACCTTCATCATGAAACCGCCGAAGCGTCAAGTTTTCCGGCCCCCGGGCCAAAGAGATGCGGCACGCGCACGCTTGGCAAACCGTGCCGATTTCGCTAGGTCCGGAACCAGATGCCGATGGAGAATGAGCATGGACCTTCAGGACCGTCTCGAAGACGTTCGCAACCGGATGCGCAAGGCGGCTGCCGAGGCCGGCCGCAGGCCCGAGGCGGTGACGCTGGTGGCGGTCTCGAAAACCTTCGATGCCGAGGCGATTCGCCCGGCGATCGCGGCCGGCCAGCGTGTGTTCGGCGAGAACCGCGTGCAGGAGGCCCAGGGCAAGTGGCCCGCGTTGCGCGCCGAGGCGGCCGGCATCGAGCTTCACCTGATCGGCCCGCTGCAATCCAACAAGACGGCCGAGGCCGTGGCGCTCTTCGATGTCATCGAGACGGTGGACCGGGAAAAGATCGCCCGCGCGATCGCCGCCGAGATGGCGCGGCAGGGGCGCGCCTTGCGGCTCTATGTCCAGGTCAATACCGGGCTTGAACCGCAGAAGGCCGGCATCGCGCCGGATGATACGGTCGCCTTCGTCGCCTTCTGCCGAGACGAGCTCGGCCTCACCATCGAGGGGCTGATGTGCATTCCGCCGGCGGACGAGAATCCAGGCCCGCATTTCGCCTTGCTCGCCAAGCTCGCCGAACGCTGCAATCTCGATCGGCTGTCGATGGGCATGTCCGGCGACTATGATGTCGCCATCGGCTTCGGTGCGACCAGCGTGCGCGTCGGTTCAGCGATTTTCGGAACACGCTGACATCCTCGCTTGACGAAGCGCAAGAGGCGATGTGCCGCTTGAGGCTTTCGTCTGGCTTTTCCGATGCATCGTCCTCTCCTATTCTTCCTTCTGGAGGAGCCGGCCGTTTCAGGAGGCCGGACATGGAGGATGCGATGCAGAAGACCTATGCCGAGATCTATCGGGCGTGGAAGAATGACCACAGGGGTCATTGGGCCGAAGCGGCCCGGGCAATCGACTGGTTCAGCGAGCCGGCGGATATTTTCGACGGAGAGCAGGGCGTCTACGGGCGCTGGTTTCCCGATGCGGTCGGCAATACCTGTCACAATTGCGTGGACCGGCATGTAGCGGCGGGGCATGGCGCGGACGCCGCGCTGATCTATGACAGCCCGGTGACCGGCCGCAAGGCGCGCTACAGCTACGACGAACTCCTCACCCATGTGAATGCCATGGCGGCGGTGCTCGCCGATCAGGGCGTGGAGAAGGGCGACCGCGTCATTCTCTACATGCCGATGATTCCCGAGGCGGTCTTCGCCATGCTCGCCTGCGCGCGCATCGGGGCGATCCATTCGGTGGTGTTCGGCGGCTTCGCCGCGAGCGAGCTTGCGGCGCGCATCGATGATTCCACCGCCAAGCTCGTGGTCACCGCAAGCTGCGGCATCGAGCCTAATCGCGTGGTCGCCTACAAGCCGCTGCTCGACACGGCGATCGAGCTTGCCGCACACAAGCCGGAACGCTGCCTCGTCTTGCAGCGGCCGGAACTGGCGGCGGAGCTGAAGGCGGGGCGCGACGTCGATCTCGGCCCCGCGCTTGCGGCGGCGCGGGATGCGGGGCGCGTCATTCCCTGTGCGCCGCTGGCGGCCACCGATCCGCTCTATATCCTCTATACGTCGGGCACGACCGGCCAGCCCAAGGGCGTCATCCGTGACAATGGCGGCCACATGGTCGCGCTCGCCTGGACGATGCGGGCGTTCTACGGCGTGGAGCGCGGCGAGGTCTATTGGGCGGCGTCGGATATCGGCTGGGTCGTCGGCCATTCCTACATCGTCTATGCGCCGCTTCTCAACGGCAGCACCACGGTGCTCTATGAGGGCAAGCCGGTCGGCACACCGGATGCAGGCGCCTTCTGGCGCGTGGTGGAGGACTACAAGGTCTCGGTGCTCTTCACCGCCCCGACGGCCTTCCGCGCCATCCGCAAGGAGGATCCGGAGGGCGCGCTCGTCAAGCGGCACGACACTTCCAGTCTGCGCGCGCTGTTCCTTGCCGGCGAGCGGGCCGATCCGGACACGATCCGCTGGGCCGAGGCGGTGCTCGGCGTGCCGGTCATCGATCACTGGTGGCAGACGGAGACCGGTTGGGCGATCGTCGGCAATCCGCTCGGCCTCGGCCAGTTGCCCGTGAAACATGGCTCCCCCACCGTGCCCATGCCGGGCTACGAACTGCATGTGCTGGACGATGCCGGCCATGAGGTTTCGCCCGGCACGCTCGGCAACATCGCCATCAAGCTGCCCCTCCCCCCGGGCTGCCTGACGACCTTCTGGAATGCCGACGAACGGTTCCGCTCGGCCTGCCTTTCGGAATTCCCGGGCTATTACAAGACCGCCGATGCCGGTTATGTCGACGAGGACGGCTACGTCTTCATCATGTCGCGCACCGACGACATCATCAACGTCGCCGGCCACCGCCTCTCGACGGGGGCGATGGAGGAAGTCTGCGCCAGCCATCCGGATGTCGCCGAATGCGCCGTCATCGGCGTCGCCGATGCGCTGAAAGGCCAGTTGCCGGCCGGTTTCCTCGTGCTGAAGAGCGGTGTTTCACGTGAATCATCGCTCGTGGAGCAGGAGGTGGTGGGCCTCGTGCGCGAACGTATCGGCCCGGTCGCCGCCTTCAAGACGGCTATCTGCGTGAAGCGCCTGCCGAAGACACGCTCCGGGAAGATCCTGCGCGGCACCATGCAGAAGATCGCCGACAGGGTGGACTGGAAAATGCCGGCGACCATCGACGATCCCGCCATCCTGGACGAGATCGCTGAAGTGCTGTCCGGGCGGCGGATTGTTTGAGCAATAAAAAACCCGGCCGAAAGGCCGGGTTGGGACACGGGAAGAACCCTCCCGTCCATTGTCGTCATCCTCGGGTTTAACCCGAGGATCCACGCGGTGTCCTCGGCGGTGGATGGTCGGGTCAAGCCCGACCATGACGAAGGAGAGGTGAGCAGCCTTTGTTTCACCGCTCAGAAGCGGTCGTCCTCGTCTTCGTCCGGCGTGGCCGACTTCAGCGACTTCAGCTTGGCGAAGACGGCGTCGGCGTCGATTTCCTTCTCGTCCTCGCGGTCGGTGCTGTAGGGCAGCTTTTCCGTTTCCTGTGCGGATTCCAGCGTCGCACCGAGCTCGGCGGCGGTCGGCAGCGGACGGCCCTTCGAAGCGCGTTCGACTTCGAGGTCGAGGTCGATCTGCGAGCACAGGCCCAGCGTCACGGGGTCCATCGGCGTCAGGTTGGTCGAGTTCCAGTGGGTGCGTTCGCGGATCTGCTCGATCGTCGACTTGGTCGTGCCGACGAGACGCGAGATCTGCGCATCCTTGAGTTCGGGATGGTTGCGCACCAGCCAGAGAATGGCGTTGGGGCGATCCTGGCGCTTGGAGACCGGCGTGTAGCGCGGGCCCTTGCGCTTGGATTCCGGCACGCGGACCTTCGGTTCGGAAAGCTTCAGCTTGTGATTCGGATTGGCTTCGGCGCGGGCGATCTCCTCGCGCGACAGCTGGCCGGTCGAGATGGGGTCGAGGCCCTTGATGCCCTGGGCCGATTCGCCGTCGGCGATCGCCTTCACTTCGAGCGGATGCAGTTTGCAGAATGTGGCGATCTGGTCGAACGACAGCGCCGTGTTGTCGACCAGCCAGACCGCGGTCGCCTTTGGCATGAGGAGCTGCTGAGCCATGGATATAGTCCTTCTGTCCGTCCGCGCCGGTGTCGCGGGCCGTGGGGTGTAACCACTATGTTCCGGGAATTGCGCCCTCTATACAATCACTGTCGCAGAAATGCAATTCTTCAAGCGCAAATGACCTTTTGTCTAATTGCCCGAGGGATTTGACCTGATATGTATGGCAACGGAGATGCGGGGAGCTGGAGGAGACGCGGCTTTCCCGCCTATGCGCAGTGAGGAGGAATCCATGTCCGCAAAGACCTATCCGGTGCTGAAATCCGCGAAAAGCCGCGCGCTGATCGACAACGAGACCTATCAGAACTGGTATCGCGAAAGCATCGAGAACCCGGAGCGCTTCTGGGACAAGCACGGCATGCGCATCGACTGGTTCAAGCCCTATACCAAGGTGAAGAACACGTCGTTTACCGGCAAGGTGCCGATCAAGTGGTTCGAGGACGGCATCACAAACGTCTCCTACAATTGCATCGACCGCCACCTCAAGGCGCATGGCGACGACGTCGCCATCATCTGGGAAGGCGACAATCCCTATATCGACAAGAAGATCACCTATAACGAGCTCTACGAACACGTCTGCCGCATGGCGAACGTGATGAAGAAGCACGGCGTCAAGAAGGGCGACCGCGTCACCATCTACATGCCGATGATCCCGGAAGCGGCCTATGCCATGCTCGCCTGCGCGCGCATCGGCGCCGTGCATTCCGTCGTCTTCGGCGGCTTCTCGCCGGATGCGCTGGCCGGCCGCATCGTCGACTGCGAATCCACCTTCGTCGTCACCTGCGACGAGGGCGTGCGCGGCGGTAAGCCGATCCCGCTCAAGGAAAACACCGATACCGCGATCGACATCGCCGCCAAGAACCATGTCATCGTCAACAAGGTGCTCGTCGTGCGCCGCACCGGCGGCAAGACCGGCTGGGCGCCGGGCCGCGACATCTGGCATCACCAGGAGGTGCTGACGGTGCCGCGCGATTGTCCGCCGGCAAAGATGAAGGCGGAAGATCCGCTCTTCATTCTCTACACGTCCGGTTCGACCGGCAAGCCGAAGGGCGTGCTGCACACCACGGCGGGCTACCTCGTCTATGCCTCGATGACGCACAAATACGTCTTCGACTACCAGGACGGCGATGTCTACTGGTGCACGGCCGATGTCGGCTGGGTCACCGGCCATTCCTACATCGTCTACGGGCCGCTGGCGAACCGCGCGACCACACTGATGTTCGAAGGCGTGCCGAACTTCCCGGATGCCGGCCGCTTCTGGGAGGTGGTCGACAAGCACAAGGTCAACATCTTCTACACCGCACCGACGGCGATCCGCGCCCTGATGGGGGCCGGCGATGCCTTCGTGAAGCGCTCGTCGCGCTCGTCGCTGCGCCTGCTCGGTTCGGTCGGCGAGCCGATCAACCCGGAAGCCTGGGAGTGGTACTACAACGTCGTCGGCGAGGGCCGTTCGCCGATCGTCGATACTTGGTGGCAGACGGAGACGGGCGGTATCCTGATCACCCCGCTGCCGGGCGCGACGGAGCTCAAGCCGGGCTCCGCCACGCGGCCGTTCTTCGGCATCAAGCCGCAGCTGGTCGATAACGAGGGCAAGGTGCTGGAAGGACCGGCCGACGGCAATCTCTGCATCATCGATAGCTGGCCGGGCCAGATGCGCACGGTCTACGGCGACCACAAGCGCTTCGTCGAAACCTATTTTTCGACCTACAAGGGCAAGTACTTCACCGGTGACGGCTGCCGGCGCGACGAGGACGGCTACTACTGGATCACCGGCCGTGTCGACGACGTGCTCAACATTTCCGGCCACCGCCTCGGCACGGCGGAAATCGAATCGGCCCTCGTCTCGCACCACCTCGTCTCGGAAGCCGCCGTCGTCGGCTATCCGCACAGCCTCAAGGGCCAGGGCATCTATTGCTACGTCTCGCTGATGGCCGGGGAGGAAGGCACCGATGCGCTGCGCCAGGACCTCGTCAAGCACGTGCGCAAGGAGATCGGCCCGATCGCGACGCCCGACAAGATCCAGTTCTCGCCCGGCCTGCCGAAGACGCGCTCCGGCAAGATCATGCGCCGCATCCTGCGCAAGATCGCCGAGGACGATTTCGGTTCGCTCGGCGACACCTCGACCCTCGCCGATCCGGCCGTCGTGGACGACCTGATCGCCAATCGGCAGAATAAGGCTGCCGGCTGAGTTTGAAGCATGAAGCGAAACGGCGGCCATTTGGCCGCCGTTTTCGTTCCTCCTCCCGACGTCATCCTCGGGCTCGACCCGAGGATCCGTGCGGCACCCGTGGCCGTGGATGGATCGGGTCAAGCCTGACCATGACGATGGAGAGGGAGGCGATGTGTCACGGCTGCTCGCCGAATTTCCTCTCAGAAATCGATCGCCCGGCCCTTGATCTCCCAGTCCCCGAAGCGTGCCGGGTCGGCGCCGCCGCGTCCGCCGATCTCCGGCGCGGGCTCGGCCTGCGGGGCGGCCTTGCGCCGCTCCTCGGCTTCCTGGAGGGCGCGCAGGGCGGCGGGCGGCAGCACTTTCCGGCCGTCGGCATGATTGTCGTTGTCGCTTTGCATGAAATTGGGCATCCTTCCCGGATATTGAAGAATTCCTGTTCGCTTCCCATCATATAAGGCATGTCGCGCAAAAGTGTGCAGCGGTTTTGCGACAACGACATGCAAAAGCTAGGTATGAAGGCGCTGTGGAAAGCGCTGATTCACGTGAAACATTCCCTTGACAACAGGGAGTGGCAACCCGGCAAGAGACCAGACAGGAGCCGAAAACGCATGAACATCGTTCGAACAGCCATGCTTCTTGCCGCCATGACGGCGCTTTTCATGGGCGTGGGCCTGCTCATCGGCGGCAAGGGCGGCATGATGATCGCGCTTCTCGTCGCGATCGCCATGAACTTCTTCTCCTACTGGAATTCCGACCGCATGGTGCTGTCCATGTACGGCGCCAAGGAGGTCGACGAGCGCTCGGCACCGGAATATTACGGCATCGTGCGCGATCTCGCCAAACGTGCCGGCCTGCCCATGCCGCGCGTCTATGTCATCAACAGCGACCAGCCGAATGCCTTTGCCACCGGCCGCAACCCGCAGAACGCCGCGGTTGCCGCCTCGACGGGCCTGCTTCAGGCCCTGAGCTATGAAGAGGTGGCGGGCGTGATGGCGCATGAACTCGCCCATATCCAGAACCGCGACACGCTGACCATGACGCTGACGGCGACGATCGCCGGTGCGATCTCGATGCTTGCCAACTTCGCCATGTTCTTCGGCGGCAGCGGCAATCGGGAAAACAACAATCCGCTTGGCTTCATCGGCGTGCTCATCGCCATGATCGTCGCGCCCTTCGCCGCCATACTGGTGCAGATGGCGATCAGTCGGACGCGCGAATATTCCGCCGACAAGCGCGGGGCGGAGATCTGCGGCAACCCGCTCTGGCTCGCCTCGGCCTTGAAGAAGATCGCCATCGCCGCCGGCCGCATTCCCAACGAGGCCGCCGAGCACAATCCGGCGACGGCCCATATGTTCATCATCAATCCGCTGTCGGGCGAGCGCATGGACAACCTGTTCTCCACCCACCCGAACACGGAGAACCGTATAGCGGCGCTTGAGGAAATGGCCCGCGGCATGCAGACACGCTCGACGGAGCCGGTGCGGGCTGATAATCCGGTGCGCAAATCGCGCTCCGTCCCGTCGACCGGCTGGGGACGCGGTGGTTCCGAACCGCCCAAAGGTCCCTGGTCTTGAACGACGACAAACACAAAAACAGAGCACATTCGAAACGCCATCGCCCCGGCAAGGGACCGCCTCCGGGGCCTGCTGCGAACCATCCGGAAAAGCCGGGCCTGCGGGCCCGGCAGGCCGCGGCCAAGATCCTGGCGGCGGTTGTCGATCGCAAGACGCCGCTCGACGGCATGCTCGACCTCGAAAACGGCAACCCGGCCTACCGCCAGCTGAACGATGCCGACCGCGCGCTCGTCCGGGCCATCCTCAACACGGCGCTGCGCCACCTCCCCCGTATCGAGGCCATCCTGGATACGCTCGTCGGCACGCCGCTGCCGGACGGCGCCCGCGCGCTGCATCATGTGCTGACGGTCGCGGCGGCGCAGATCCTCTATCTCGACGTGCCCGATCATTCCGCCGTCGACCTTGCGGTCGAGCAGGCGCAGATCGACCCGCGCAACCGCCGCTTCGCCAGCCTCACCAATGCGGTGCTGCGCCGCCTGTCGCGCGAAAAGGCCTCGCACCTGACGGCGACGCAGGCGGTTTCCGTCATTCCGGCCTGGTTCCACGAGCGGCTCTCCGCCGTCTATGGCCGTGACCATGCCGCGCGCATTGCCAATGCGCTGCTCGAACCCTCCACCGTCGATCTCACCGTCAAGTCGGATCCGGAAGGCTGGGCCGCGCGGCTCGGCGGCCTGGTGCTGCCGACCGGTTCGGTGCGCCTGCCCGTCGCGTCCGGCGCCATTCCGGCGCTCGAAGGCTTCGAGGCCGGGGAATGGTGGGTGCAGGATGCCGCGGCAAGCCTGCCGGCAAAACTGTTTTCGGACCTTGCCGGCAAGCGGGTCGCCGATCTCTGCGCCGCGCCCGGCGGCAAGACCGCGCAGCTTGCCGCCGCCGGCGCCAGGGTCACCGCCCTCGACCAGTCCGGCAACCGGCTGAAGCGGCTTGTCGGCAATCTCGACCGGCTGCGTCTTTCGGCCGAGACGGTCGAGGCGAACATGGCGGAATACCGCCCGGGCGAGCTGTTCGATGCCGTGCTGCTCGATGCGCCCTGCTCCTCGACGGGCACGATCCGCCGCCATCCCGATGTCTTGTGGACCAAGGGGCCGGAGGATATCGGCAAGCTGGCCGGCCTGCAGGAGCGCCTGCTGCGCCACGCGCTGACGCTCGTGCGTCCCGGCGGGGAGCTGGTCTTCTCCAACTGCTCGCTCGATCCGAGCGAGGGGGAGGACATGGTCGCCCGGGTTCTCGCCGACAATCCGGACTGGCGCATCGCGCCGGTCGATCCCGCCGACTGGCCGGGTCTGGAAGCGGCGATCTCCCCGCGCGGCGAATTCCGCACCACGCCTGCCATGCTGCCCGCGACACTCGGCCATGCCGGCGGCGTGGACGGGTTTTATGCCGTTCGGCTCGTCCGTGCCGGCTGAGCTGCACCGGCTCTTCCGAAAGACATATGCCGTCGTCAACAGCCCATCGACCGCCGGTCAATTGACGCCGCTTGCCTTCTCGGCCTAGCTATAGGCCAAGGAGGCGTTCGTTAACCATGCAGCTTTCCGACAGGCAGCGGCTTCTCTATCTGTATATGCGTGAGGGTTGGCGCCGGTTTTCGCGGAGGCTCGCCCTCGGGCGAATCAGCGCGATGCGCTTTTCCGGCGGCACGCCGGACCGGCTGGTCGTCGCGCCGACGGACCTTCACCCCGCTGATTCGTTTGCCGGCGAAGAAATCGTCGCCGGGCGTTTCCCGCTGGCCGGCCGCGTTCTCGAATGCGACGGCGAATCACCCTTTGCACTGGAGCTTCCCTCGGAGGAGTTCGCCGTGCGCCTGCATTCCTTCGGCTGGCTGCGCCATATGCGGCTGGTCGATCCGGAAAAGGCCGCCCATACAGCTCGCTTCATCGTGGACGACTGGCTGCAGAGCCATGGGCGGGTCATCGGCGGGCTTGCCTGGCGGCCCGATGTCGTCGCGCAACGCATCATCGCCTGGCTGTCCCATTCGCCGGTGGTCCTGAAGGATGCCGACTATCCCTTCTATCGCCGCTTCCTGAAGAGCCTCGCCTTCCAGGTCCGCTATCTGCGCCATGTCGCCGACACGACGCGCGACGGCGAGCCGCGGCTGCGGGTGCGCATCGCGCTTGCCATGGCCTCCATCGCCATGCCGGCCTCCGCCTCGCGCATGCGCAGGGCCGCCCGCCATCTCGACGAGGAGCTCGACCGGCAGATCCTGCCCGATGGCGGCCATTCCTCGCGCAATCCGCGGGCCGCGCTCGACGTGCTGCTCGACCTGCTGCCGCTGCGTCAGACCTATGTCAATCTCGGCCATGACGTGCCCGCGCAGCTCATCCCTTCCATCGACCGCATCTTCCCGGCGCTGCGCTTCTTCCGCCACCAGGGCGGCGAGCTCGCGCTGTTCAACGGCGCGACCTATACGCTGGCGAACGAGCTGATGTCGGTGCTGCGCTACGACGAGACCGGCGGCGCGCCCTTCAAGGCGCTGCCGCAGAGCCGGTACGACCGCCTGGCCGTCAAGGAAACGGTCGTGCTGATGGATACGGGCGTGCCCAAGTCGGTCGATCTTTCGGCGACGGCCGCCGCCGGTGCGCTTTCCATCGAGATGTCCTCGGGCAGGAACCGCTTCATCGTCAATTCCGGGCGACCGCGCTTTGCCGGCGAGGCGCTCAGGCAGATGGCGCGCACCACCGCGGCCCATTCCGTCGCCACGCTCAACGACACGTCCTCCTCGCGCATCTCCACGTCCCGTTTCCTCGGGCCGATCGTCGTCGGCGGCGTCAGCAAGGTGGACGTGTCGCGTGCCGAGCGCCAGTCCGGCGCCGACAGCGTGACGGCGACCCATGACGGTTATCTCAAGCGCTTCGGCCTTCTCTACGAACGGGACATCCTCGTGGCGGCGACGGGCAGCGAGATCCGCGGCCGGGAGCGTTTCTACAAGCCCGCCGACCCCGACGGGGCGATCGAGAAGGGCACGGCCGTGGTGCGCTTCCACATTCATCCGACGATCCAGCTCTATCGGGTGTCGGCCAACGAGATGCGGCTGATCGCGCCGGACGGCGAGGCCTGGGCGCTGACCTGTATCGATGTTGCCGTGGAGGAGGAGGAGGATGTCTTCTTCGCCGATCCCTCCGGCGTCCGGGCGTCGCGCCAGCTCACGCTGACCATGCCGCTCGCCAAGGTGGCGGAAGTCCAGTGGTCGCTGATGCGGCAGCGTTGAGAATTCCCGGCTTTTGGCGGTTTTCTCGGGGCCGGGCCTGTGATAACGGGGCGCATGACCATCCGGCCCCTCTCCCGGGCCGTCAGAACGGAGCGTCCCATGGCCGTCATTTCCAAGAAAATCCCCGCCCCAGACCGGGTCGCCCTGCGCACGGCGCTGCTGTCCGTCTCCGACAAGGCCGGTGTCGTCGATCTCGCCCGCGCCCTTGCCGAAAAGGGCGTGCGGTTGTTGTCGACCGGCGGCACGCACAAGGCGCTCAGCGATGCCGGGCTCGACGTCACCGACGTTTCCGAGGTCACGGGCTTTCCGGAAATCATGGATGGCCGCGTCAAGACGCTGCATCCCACCGTGCATGGCGGCCTGCTGGCGATCCGCGACGATGCGGAGCATGTCGAGGCGATGAAGGCGCATGGCATCGGCGCGATCGACCTTGCCGTCATCAACCTCTATCCCTTCGAGGAGGTACGCGCCAAGGGTGGCGACTATCCGACGACGGTCGAGAACATCGACATCGGCGGGCCGGCGATGATCCGCGCCTCGGCGAAGAACCACGCCTATGTGACCATCGTCACGGATCCCGCCGATTATCCCGCGCTGCTGGAGGAACTTGCGGACGGTTCGACTTCCTACGCCTTCCGCCAGCACATGGCGGCGAAGGCCTATGCCCGCACGGCGGCCTATGACGCGGCGATCTCCAACTGGTTCGCCGATGCGCTCGATATACCCATGCCGCGCCACCGCGTGCTCGGCGGCGTCCTGAAGGAGGAGATGCGCTACGGCGAGAACCCGCACCAGAAGGCGGGCTTCTACGTGACCGGCGAAAACCGCCCCGGCGTCGCGACCGCCACGCTGCTGCAGGGCAAGCAGCTTTCCTACAACAATATCAACGACACCGACGCCGCCTTCGAGCTCGTTGCCGAGTTCCTGCCGGAAAACGGCCCGGCCTGCGCGATCATCAAGCATGCCAATCCCTGCGGCGTCGCCACCGGCAGGACGCTGAAGGAGGCCTATGCGCGGGCGCTCGCCTGTGATCCGGTCTCGGCCTTCGGCGGCATCATCGCGCTCAACACGGTGCTGGACGGCGAGACGGCGGAAGAGATCGTCAAGCTCTTCACCGAGGTCATCATCGCGCCGGACGCGGACGAGAAGGCCCGCGCCGTCATCGCCGGCAAGCCGAACCTGCGTCTGCTGGTGACGGGCGCCCTGCCCGATCCGCGCGTGCCGGGCCTTTCCGCCAAGACGGTGTCGGGCGGCCTCCTGGTACAGAGCCGCGACAACGGCATGGTCGAGGACCTCGAACTGAAGGTCGTGACCAAGCGTGCGCCGACGGCGCAGGAGCTGGAAGACATGAAGTTCGCCTTCAAGGTCGCCAAGCACGTCAAGTCGAATGCGGTGGTCTATGCCAAGGACGGCCAGACGGCCGGCATCGGCGCCGGCCAGATGAGCCGCGTCGATTCCGCCCGCATCGCCGGCCTGAAGGCCGAGGAAGCGGCCAAGGCCATGGGCCTTGCCGAGCCGCTGACGCGTGGCTCGGCCGTCGCGTCGGAAGCTTTCCTGCCCTTCGCCGACGGCCTGCTCTCGGCGATTGCCGCAGGCGCCACGGCGGTCATCCAGCCGGGCGGTTCGATGCGCGATGCGGAGGTGATCGCCGCGGCCGACGAGGCCGGCGTCGCCATGGTCTTCACCGGCATGCGCCATTTCCGTCACTGAGCCGGATTCTTAGCAGACCTCTGCTTTCCTCCGTCATGGTCGAGGCTTGCCCCGACCGTCCATGGCCGCAGGTGGCGTGTGGATCCTCGGGTTAAACCCGAGGATGACGACAGTGGGTGGGGCGATGTCTGTCATCCCCCTGACGCCCCGCTTGCCGGGCGTCTTGCGTTTCAGGCCTCGACCTTTGCCGCGGGATAGGGCGTGCGCAGCAGGAGCAGGAAGCCGGCGAGGAGGAAAGCGATGAGCGTCATCATGCCGAGGCGGGCGGAGCCCGTCGCGGTGGTGACGAGCGCGACGGAGAGCGGCGCGAGGAAGGACGTGGCCCGGCCGGACAGGGCATAGAGGCCGAAATAGCGGCCCGCTTCGTCGGGATGGATGCTTCTTGCGAGATAGGACCGGGCGGAGGCCTGGACAGGACCGAAGGCGACGCCGATCATGAGGCCGTAGACGATATAGGCCTTTTCCGCCGCCGTGCCGAACAGGCCGCCGGAATCGGCGGTCGGCAGCGGCACGAGGCCGAACAGCGTGAAGCCCGGGCCGGTGGAGACGATGCCGATGGTGGCGAGGATCAGGCAGACGAGGCTCATCACGACGACGGCCTTCGAGCCGAGGCGCCTGTCCATGCGGCTGGCATAGAGGCAGCCGCCGATCGCCACAACGTTGAGGATGATGCCGTAGATGCCGAGTTCGAAGGTCTGCCAGGCGAACATGCCGGCGGCGAAGGTTCCGCCAAGCGCCAGCAGTCCGTTGACCCCGTCCTGGTAGATCATCCGGGCAATGAGGAAGCGCAGGATGCCCGGCTTCCTGCGCAATTCCCCGAGGGCGACGGAGAGGTCGGCAAAGCCGGCGCGCACCGCGGCCGCAATGGGCAGCCCCCGGCTCTGGTCCGGCGTGAAGAAGAACATCGGCAGGATGAAGACGAGATACCAGAGCGCCGAGATCGGCCCGGTGATGCGGGCGTCCTCGCCGGCGGCGGCGTCGAGGCCGAAGAGCGGGCTGATGCCGATCGCCGTCCGTCCGGTCTCCGGGTTTGCGGCCAGCAGCGCGACGACCGCGATCAGCACGATCATGCCGCCGAGATAACCGAGGCCCCAGGCGATGTTGGAGATGCGGCCGACATCCGCCGGGCTGACGAGGCGCGGCATCATCGAATCGTTGAAGACGATGGAGAATTCCGCCGCCACGGTGGCGAGCACGATCATCGCCATGGCGAAGACGAGGCTGCTGCCGGGCGCCGCATACCAGAGGGCGATGAGCGACAGGATCTTGATGGCGGCGAAGGCGGCGATCCAGGGTTTTCGCGCGCCGGAAGCATCGGCGATGGAGCCCATGACGGGGGCGAGCAGCGCGATGGCGACGCCGGCGATGGTGAGCGTGTAGCTCCAGGCCGCCTGCCCGGCCGCGTGGTCCTCGGTGAGGCGCGAGACGAGGTAGGGGCCGAAGATGAAGGTGGTGATGACCGTGAAGAAGGGCTGTGCCGCCCAGTCGAACAGCATCCAGCCCGTTATGCCGAGGCGGCTCGTCCGCCCTGCTGCCGCTTCCGCCACGCCCGCCCTCGTTTCTCGAATCGCTGCGGCGGGTTCTCACGCCGGTTCCGGCGGGAGGCTAGCATTTGCCGGTGGCGGGATTCAACGGGTGTGGTTAGGCCCCTTCCTCTGCGATGCCGGGCAAAGAGGGTAGTCGCGATTGGAATTATGCAACCGTTAGAATTATGCAACCGTGGGATAGCCGCAGCCGCATGAGGCGGCTGCGGTGAGGCAAGGCTTGCCTTACCGTGCCCGTTCCTGTGCGAGGTCGCTCAGGATGCCGGCGGCGACGCTGACCTTGGCGAGCGTGGCCTCGCCGGCTTCCGTCAGCGCCGAGAGGTTGGCGGTGACGCGGGCGAGACGCTCGCGGCCGCCCTGCTGCCAGGCGGCGAGCGGTGCCTTGTCGCCCTTGTGGCGCGTCAGCACCACGGTGGCGAGGTCGCGGCGGGCATTGGCGATGTCGGTGAGACTGCGCTGCAGAGCGAGCGCCTCGTAGAGATCGCCGGTCGGGATGCGGCTGGCCGCGGAAAGCAGCCGGCCGATATTGAGCGTCGCGCTGATGCCGGCAAAGGTCTGCGCCGTCTTGCCGAGCGTATCGCCCGTCGCCCCGGCGATCAGCATGACCTCCGGCACGAAGGTCAGCATGGAGAGCGTGGCGATCTCCTCCGCAAGCTCCGTCGGCACGCCCTCGTCCTCATAGGCATGGGCCTTGCGGCGGGCCTCGTCGCCGGCCTGTTCGGAGATGAGGGTGGAAAGATGCGGACGCAGCTGCTTCAGCGCCTGCCTGAGCTTGTGCACGGCCTCGCTCATCAGGCCCGAAACGGCCCCGGTGGTCAGGAGCAGGTTGGTGACGGAGGCGTAGATACGGCCAATCTCCTCGTAGAGTTCGTTCTGCACCGAACCGGACACCACATTGTCCAGCGCGTCCACGCCGGCGTAGAGCGCGGCGAGGCCGTAGCCGTCACGGGCGATGACGGCGGCCTTCACGGCGTCCGCCGGGCCGAAGCCGGTGCCATCCGTCAGCGTGTTGACGAAGGCCGGGCCGCCGCGGTTGATCACCTCGTTGGCGAGGATCGTCGCGATGATCTCGCGGCGCAGGCGGTGCGAACGGATGTCGTCCGCATAGGCCTTCTGCATCTTGGCCGGGAAGTAGCCGGTCAGCGCCGGTTCGAAATAGGGTTCGTCCGGCAGACCGGTATGGATGAGCTCGTCGAACAGCACCAGCTTGGCATAGGAGAGCAGCACGCCGATCTCCGGCCGCGTCAGCGGCTTGCCGGCCTGGTAGCGCTCGGCCATGGTGCGGTCGTCGGGCAGCGTCTCGACCTTGCGGTTGAGCTGGCCAGCGGCCTCCAGGCGATCCATCAGGCGGGTCAGCGGCGCGCGGTTGGCCGCGCCCTGCCGTTCCGTCAGCGAGATTGCCAGGGACTGCAGGTAGTTGTTGCGCAGCACGAGATGGCCCACCTCCTCCGTCATCGAGGCGAGCAGGACGTTGCGCTTGGCGCGCGTCAGCCGCTCGTCGCGCATGGCCGAAGCGAGCGCGATCTTGATGTTGACCTCGACGTCGGACGAATTCACGCCGGCCGAGTTGTCGATGGCGTCGGAATTGCAGCGTCCGCCCTTGAGGCCGAAGGCGATGCGGCCGCGCTGGGTGACGCCGAGGTTCGCGCCCTCGCCTATCACCTTGGCGCGCACGTCGTCGGCGATGATGCGGATCGGGTCGTTGGCGCGGTCGCCGACCTCCGCATCCGTCTCGTTCTGGCCGCGGATATAGGTCCCGATGCCGCCGAACCACAGGAGATCGACCGGCGCCTTCAGGATCGCCGTCATGATCTCGAAGGGCGTCGCCTTGGCCTTGTCGATGCCGATGACGGCCATGGCTTCCGGCGTCAGCGTCACGGATTTTTCCGTGCGCGGGATGATCATCGCACCCTTGGAGAGCACGGAGCGGTCATAGTCCTGCCAGCTGGAGCGCGGCAGGTTGAACATGCGCCGCCGCTCGGCGAAGGACGTGTCGGTATCCGGGTTGGGATCGATGAAGATGTCGCGGTGGTCGAAGGCCGCGACGAGCCGGATCTTGCGCGACAGCAGCATGCCATTGCCGAAGACGTCGCCCGACATGTCGCCGACGCCGGCGACGGTGAACGGCGTCTTCTGGATGTCGATGTTCATCTCGCGGAAATGGCGCTTGACGGTTTCCCAGGCGCCGCGGGCGGTAATCCCCATCTTCTTGTGGTCGTAGCCGGCCGAGCCGCCGGAGGCAAAGGCGTCGTCGAGCCAGAAGCCGGCTTCCTGCGCCAGGCCGTTCGCCGTGTCGGAGAAGGTCGCGGTGCCCTTGTCGGCGGCGACGACGAAATAGGGGTCGTCCCCGTCTAGCCGCACCGTATCGGCCGGCGGCACGACGTCCTGGCCGACGATGTTGTCGGTGACGGAGAGCAGCGTGCGGATATAGGTCTTGTAGGCCTCGGTGCCGGCCTTGAAGACGGCGTCGCGGCTGCCGCCGGCAGGAAGCTGCTTCGGATAGAAGCCGCCCTTGGCGCCGACCGGCACGATGACCGAGTTCTTGACCTGTTGGGCCTTCACGAGGCCGAGCACTTCCGTGCGGTAGTCCTGCGCGCGGTCGGACCAGCGCAGGCCGCCGCGGGCGACCTTGCCGAAGCGCAGGTGCACGCCCTCGACCTCGGCGCCGTAGACGAAGATCTCGCGGAAGGGCCGCGGTTCCGGCAGGCCGTCGAGGGCCTTCGGGTCGAGCTTGATGGCCAGCGTTTTGCGCGGCTTTCCGTCCGCGTCGCGCTGGAAATAGTTGGTGCGCAGCGTGGCCTGGATGGCGTTGACGTAGCGGCGCAGGATGCGATCCTCGTCGAGGCTCGGCACGTTCGCCAGCGCATCCTCGATCGCCGCCGCCACATCCGCGGATTTCTTCTCGCGCTGGCGCTCGGAAAGCTTCGGGTCGAGACGGGTCTCGAACAGGCGGAAGAGGTCGGCGGCGATCGTCGGGTACTTGTTGAGCGTATCGGCGATATAGCCCTGCGAATAGGCGATGCCGGTCTGGCGCAGGTAGCGCGAATAGGTGCGAAGCGCCATGATCTCGCGGGCGGAAAGGCCGCCGGTGAGGATGAGGCGGTTCAGGGCGTCGTCGTCCACCTCGCCGTGCCAGGCCGCGAGGAACGCTTCCTCCAGCATCGGGCTCAGCTTGGCGAGGTTGATCTCGATGCCGTCGCGATGCCGCAGCTCCATGTCATGCAGGATGACGCGGCGCTCGCCGCCGTCGAGGCTGGCGAGCGTCAGGTCGTGTGTCTGCTCGCTGATGACGTTGAAGCCGAGGTTTTCCAGCAGAGGCACGCGCCGCGACAGCGAAACGGGCTCGCCGGCATGGAAGATCTTCAATTCGACGGTGGCAAGGTCCGTGTGCCAGGCCTTGCGGTAGAAGGCGATGCTGATCGGGTTCTCGGGCGTCGCCGTGGTGATCAGGGCGAGGTCCGCATGGGCTTCGGCGGGCGTGAAATCCTCCTGGTAGCCGCGGTCGGTAACGAGCCGCACGCCGTCCGCATTGGAGAGCGCTTCGAAGCGGTCGGTCCAGCGGGTGGCGATCTCGCGCACCGCCTGCTCGAGCTTCTGCTGCGGAAGGCGTGGCGTCTTGCCGCCGGAGCGGCCGATGATGAAGTGCACGCGGGCAAGGCCACCTTCCGGGAACGCCGGATAATAGGCCGAGACGCGGCCATCGTAAGCCGACTTCAGATAGTTGCCGATCTTTTCGCGCACGTCGGAATCGTACTGTTCGCGCGGCACGTAGACGATGACCGAGACGAAGCGGTCGAAGCGGTCGATACGCGGCAGCACGCGGATGCGCGGCCGGTCGGAGAGCTCGTTGATCTGCTCGCAGAAGGTGGCGAGCAGGCCGGTGTCGATCTGGAAGAGGTCGTCGCGCGGGTAGGATTCCAGCGTGTTGATCAACATCTTGCCGGAATGGCTCTTCGGGTCGTAGCCGAAATGCTCGATGACCGCGGCCACCTTGGAGCGCAGCAGCGGGATCTGGCCGGCGGCGTGGGTGTAGGCCGTTGAGGTGAAGAGGCCGACGATGCGCAGCTCCCCGATCACCTTGCCCTTCTCGTTGAAGCGCTTGAGGCCGACATAGTCCATATAGGCCCGGCGATGCACGAGCGACTTCACATTGGCCTTGGTGACGATCAGGAAATCCGGGCCTTCGAGGAATTCGAGGATTTCCGGCGTCGTCGTCACAGCGTCCTTGCCGAGGCGCAGCACGCGCACGTCCGGATCGGACAGGATGCCGAGGCCTTCGCCGCCCCGTTCGACGGTGGCCGCCTCGCCCTTGCCGGAATAGCTGTATTCGCGCATGCCGAGGAAGGTGAAGTTGTTGCCGCGCAGCCAGTCGAGGAAGGCGAGCGCCTCTTCCTTACCCGGCTTTTCCTTGGCGTAGCGCTCCATGTCGGCCATGGTGCTATCGAGCTTTTCCAGCATGGAAGGCCAGTCGTCGACGGCGAGGTGGACCTGGTCGAGCACGGTTCCGATCCGCTCGGCGAGCGCGGCGGCTTCGTTCGGCGCCAGTTCGGAAAGGTGGATCTCGATATGGCTGACCCGCTGGGCCGGATCGCTGTCTTCGTCCGGCGAGAAAAGCTTCGGCGTTTCGCCGGGTGCCACGACGAGGATCGGGTGGATCGCCAGATGGATGTCGCGATGGGTGCTCGTTACCTCGCCCATCACCGAATCGTAAAGGAACGGCTGGTTGCGGTCCGTGACGGAGAGTACGGAGACGGGCTCGCCCTGCGGGCGCACGTCCGCAAGCGTGGTGACCGTGACGCGGGGCCCGGTGCCGTCCCAGGCCTCGATTTCGGCCATGGCATGGGCGGCGGCAACGGCCAGCATCTCGCCGGTATAGTGCTCGATATCGTCCTTGCTGGCCCGCCCGAAGAGGATGTCCGGGTTCAGCGTCTTCGCGCCGAGGGCTGCGGCTGCGGCCTTTGCGGCCTCGATGTGTTTTTCTCGTTTCACGTTGGTCCTGGCACCCATGGAATTCTCCCTCGAATCCGATGGCCGGACGTTAGCAGAAGAAAAAATACGCGCGACGGAATTTGTGCATTTGCGAGAAAATTCAATCGATTTTGTCCGAGATAGGTCAGTTTTACTGTCGTTTTGTCGCGAAATTCATGTTTTTTCGTCGAAAAGCAGCCCAAAATCGGCTGCGGCGGCATTTTTCCGCTTTTCGGCCGGTGGTCGGAAAAGGGGCGGGCGTTGACAGGAAATAACCCCCTTGTCATCACTTCGCCGGAACCAGGGGAGCCGGTTATGAACGAGAGCGACAAGGGCGCGGTCATCGTGATTTCGAGCCATGTGGTGCGCGGCACGGTGGGCAACCGCGCCGCCGTCTTCGCGCTCGAAACGCTCGGCCATCCGGTCTGGGCGCTGCCGACGGTTATCCTGCCCTGGCATCCCGGTCGCGGGCGTTCGACCCGCGTGGCGATATCGGCGGACGATTTCGACGCGATGATCTCCGATCTCATCCGCGCGCCCTGGCGGGGCGAGGTCAAGGCGGTGCTTTCCGGCTATCTCGGCAGCGCGGCGCAGGCGCATTCGGTGGCGCGGCTCGTCACGGCCCTGCGGGCGGAAAATCCCGACCTGCTTTATATGTGCGATCCGGTCTGCGGCGACGATCGCGGCCTCTACGTGCCGGAGGAGACGGCGGCGGCGATCCGCGACGCGTTGATCCCGCTTGCTTCCATCGCCACGCCCAACCGGTTCGAGCTTGCCTGGCTTGCCGGCGCGCCGCTCGAGACCAATGCGGCGATCATGGAGGCGGCGCTGTCGCTCGGGCCTTCTCGCATGCTCGTCACCTCCTCGCTGGCGCTGATGACGGGAAGCACCGGCAATCTCTATCTCTCCGGACGCCATGCGCTGCTGGCGGAACACCGGCTCGTGCCGAACCCGCCGAACGGCACCGGGGACCTATTGGCCGCCATCTTCCTGTCGCGGCTGATGGAGGGCCTGCCGGAGGAACGCGCCTTGATGATGGCCACCGCCAGCGTCTTCGAGATCGTCGCGCGCACCGCCAAGCGCGGCGCCGACGAATTGACGCTGGAACAGGACGCGTCCAGCATCTCCACGCCCATGGCCATGGTGCACATGCGCCGTCTCGTGCATCCGGCGCAGCCGCGGCGTTCTTGACGATCCGGCCTTGCGCCATGCCTTGCAGAGTGGTTTATGCGGAAGCCGGATGGGGCCTCATCCAGCAGATCGCTCGCACCCGGGGGTACTTTGACACCATGAACCGCTTTCCCGATCGTCTTCTGAATGGCTACCGCAACTTCATGTCCGGCCGCTATGTCGAGCAGTCGGCGCGCTACAAGGCCCTGGCGGAGACCGGGCAGAAACCGAAGACGCTGGTGATCGCCTGTTGCGACTCCCGTGCCGCGCCGGAGACGATTTTCGACAGCGGGCCGGGCGAGCTCTTCGTCGTGCGCAACGTCGCGAACCTCGTGCCGCCCTACGAGCCGGACAGCAATTTCCATGCGACCTCGGCGGCGCTCGAATTCGCCGTGCAGTCGCTGAAGGTCAGCGATATCGTGGTGATGGGCCATGGCCGCTGCGGGGGCATTTCCGCCGCGCTCGACCCGGATGCCGAGCCGCTGTCGCCCGGCGATTTCATCGGCAAGTGGATGGGCATGCTCAAGCCGGTCGCCGAACAGATCCAGGGCGCCGAAATCCTGACGCAGGGCGAGCGCCAGCGCGCACTGGAGCGCGTCTCGATCCGCAATTCCATCGCCAACCTGCGCACCTTCCCCTGCGTGCGCATCCTGGAAGAGCGCGGCCGCCTCCAGCTCCATGGCGCTTGGTTCGACATCTCGACCGGCGAATTGTGGATCATGGACGCCAAGAGCGGCGATTTCCAGCGCCCCGGCGCGTAACGGAAAACCCGGCGCGGTCGCCCGGCCGGGTTCATGTCGTCACGATCGGCAATGCCGCCCGTCCCCGACGTCACCCGGCTTGCCGGGGCCTGGCGAGGGACGGTTCGCGGCGTTTATTCGCCGTCGATTTCCGCGCCGATGATGGCGATTGCGCGCTGGTAGACGCTGGCCGCGTTCCAGCCCTGCAATGCGCCGAAATTGCCCTGGCCCGGCTGGTAGCCGCCGCCGGCGCTCCAGCCGTGGCCGCGCAGGAAGTTCGCCGTGGAGGCGAGCGCGTCGGCCTTGGAGCCGACAAGGTCGATGCGGCCGTTGCCGTCGCCGTCGACGCCGTATTTCAGCACGTTGGCCGGCAGGAACTGCGTCTGGCCGATTTCGCCATGCGCCGCGCCGCGGGCCGAGGTCGACAGGATGCCCTTCTGCACGAGCTGCAGCGTGGCATAGAGCTGGTTCGTGAAATATTCGGAACGGCGGCAGTCATAGGCGAGCGTCGCGACGGCCGAGATCGTGTGTTCCTTGCCGAGGAAGCCGCCGAAGCCGGTTTCCATGCCCCAGATGGCGAGCAGCGGCCCGGCCGGCACGCCGTAGCGCGCCTCGATGCGCTGGAAGAGCGCGGCGTTCTGCTTCTTCAGGCTCTTGCCGCGGCGGATGATCGCCTGGCCGCCGCGCTTCTGCATGAACTGCTCGAGCGAGAGCTTGAAGCTCTTCTGGCCGCGGTCGGCGCGAATCGTGGCGCGGGCATAGCTGACATTGGCGAAGGCCTTGTCGATCGTCGAGCGGCTGATGCCGCGTCCGGCCGCCTCGTCCTTGAAGGCTTCCACCCAGGCCGGAAACCCGCTTGCATCATTGCCGCATTTTGCAGCCTCTGCCGCCGCCGGCACCGCTGCCGCGGCGATCATTGCGGCCAGCACCTTGGCCACGCTCTTTGTCATGCCCATGAAAAACCCCGTGATCTCGTCAATTCTGCGGGAGCATGCCATGCTCCCCTGTTCCTGTCACCGCACCTTGCCGTGAACCGTTCCGGCGATGCCGCCGGGACCGCCTCAAAGCGAAGTCCCGATTGTCCTCAGACGGAACAACCGGGACTTTTATTTAAAGTCGATTAACGGAGCGTTGCCAATTTTTCCAAAAGGCAGAAAGCGTTCCGTCTTTCCGTGGCGCCTGGCCGGTCAGGCGGCCTGCTTCTTCGCCTTGATCAGGCCGCGGTTGACGAGCAGCTCGGCGATCTGGATGGCGTTGAGGGCGGCACCCTTGCGCAGGTTGTCGGAGACGACCCACATGTTGAGGCCGTTCTCGACCGTGGCGTCCTCGCGGATGCGCGAGATGTAGGTGGCGTCTTCACCGGCCGATTCGTACGGGGTGATGTAGCCGCCGTTCTCGTGCTTGTCGATGACCTGGCAACCCGGCGCTTCGCGCAGGATGTCGCGCGCCTCGTCCGCGGTGATCTCCTTCTCGAACTCGATGTTGACCGATTCGGAATGGCCGATGAAGACGGGCACGCGCACCGCCGTGCAGGTCACCTTGATCTTCGGGTCGAGCATCTTCTTGGTCTCGGCGAGGACCTTCCACTCTTCCTTCGTGTAGCCGTCCTCCATGAACACGTCGATATGCGGGATGACGTTGAAGGCGATGCGCTTGGTGAACTTCTTCGATTCGACCGGATCGGCGACGAAGACGGCGCGGGTCTGGTTGAAGAGCTCGTCCATGCCGTCCTTGCCGGCGCCGGAGACGGACTGGTAGGTCGAGACGACGACGCGCTTGATCGTCGCGCGGTCATGCAGCGGCTTCAGCGCCACGACGAGCTGGGCGGTCGAGCAATTGGGGTTGGCGATGATGTTCTTGCGGGTGAACTGGGCGACGGCGTCGGGGTTCACTTCCGGAACGATCAGCGGAACGTCGGCGTCGTAGCGCCAGGCGGAGGAATTGTCGATGACGACGCAGCCCTGCGCGCCGATCTTCGGCGAGAACTTCTGGGAAACCGTGCCGCCGGCCGACATCAGGCAGATGTCCGTGTCGGAGAAATCGTAGTTCTCGAGGTTCTGCACCTTCAGCGTCTTGTCGCCGAAGGAGACCTCGGTGCCGATCGAGCGGCTGGAGGCCAGCGCCACGACTTCGTCGGCCGGGAAGCCGCGCTCGGAAAGGATGTTCAGCATTTCGCGGCCGACATTGCCGGTCGCGCCGGCGACTGCGATCTTGAAACCCATGTCTAAAGCTCTCTTTCTCTGTCTCTCCGCGGGGTTCAGGAGGTGAAACCCGCCGGCCATGACGCGGGTTTCGGTCCCCGGCCGTACCGGGGAGAGAGCGGTGGCCAGAGACGTCAGACGGTTTTCGTCGTCGTTTTGGCCACTGTTTTGGAAATCGATACGCAACGACGAACCCGTCCGGCGTTGAAGGCCGGAGCGATCATGCGGGCGATGGCGAGACCATAGCGGTACATGGCGGTTCCTTTGCGTGCGTGCTGCATACGCTCATCTGCCGAAGAGTCAAGCCTTGCGTGAACGATCCGGGATTTCGCCAAGGCCCTCGACTTAAGTCTTACGCCGAAAGTCATAAGCCCAAAGCAGCGCTGATGCGGCAGGGCGTTTTCTGCCATCCTTTCATAAGGCGCACCCCGTCCGGCGTTTTTAGGGAGAAACTCCGGACTGTCATGGGCTGCCCCGATACGCCGTTTTCGTGGAGGACAATGAAATGGCAAATGTTTCGACGGTGGGCAACGCCAAGGCCGCGCCCATGACGGGCGAGCAGAAGAAGGTGATCTTCGCCTCTTCGCTCGGCACCGTTTTCGAATGGTACGACTTCTATCTTTACGGCTCGCTGGCGATCTATATCGGCGCCACCTTCTTCAGCCAGTATCCCGAGACGACGCGCAACATCTTCGCGCTGCTCGCCTTCGCCGCCGGCTTCCTTGTGCGTCCGTTCGGCGCGCTGGTGTTCGGCCGCCTCGGCGACCTCGTCGGCCGCAAGTACACCTTCCTTATCACCATTCTCATCATGGGCGTCTCGACCTTCGTCGTGGGCCTCCTGCCCGGTGCCGCCACCATCGGCATCGCCGCGCCGATCATCCTGATCATCCTGCGCATGCTGCAGGGTCTGGCGCTCGGCGGGGAATATGGCGGTGCCGCGACCTACGTGGCCGAGCACGCTCCGGACGGCAGACGCGGTTACTTCACCTCGTGGATCCAGACGACGGCGACGCTCGGCCTGTTCCTGTCGCTGATCGTCATCCTCGCGGTGCAGTTCATCGTCGGCAAGGAAGCCTTCGCCGAATGGGGCTGGCGCATTCCGTTCCTGCTGTCGGTCGTGCTCCTCGGCGTTTCCGTCTGGATCCGTCTGAAGATGAACGAATCGCCGGCCTTCGCGAAGATGAAGGAAGAAGGCAAGGGCTCCAAGGCACCGCTGACGGAAGCCTTCGGTCAGTGGCGCAACGCCAAGATCGCGCTGCTCGCGCTCTTCGGCGCCGTCGTCGGCCAGGCCGTCGTCTGGTATTCCGGCCAGTTCTATGCGCTCTTCTTCCTGACGGGCGTTCTCAAGGTCGAGAGCCAGTCGGCCAACATTATGGTCGCCTGCTCGCTGCTCATCGGTACCGGCTTCTTCGTCTTCTTCGGCTGGCTGTCGGACAAGATCGGCCGCAAGCCGATCATCATGGCCGGCCTGGTGCTCGCCATGCTGACCTACTTCCCGCTGTTCAAGGCTCTGACCTGGGCCGGCAACCCGGCGCTGGCAACGGCGCAGGACACGATCCGCGCAACGGTCACCGCTGCTCCGGGCGACTGCAAGTTCCAGTTCAACCCGACCGGCACGGCGAAGTTCACCACCTCGTGCGACATCGCGACGTCGTTCCTGACCCGCAACTCGGTGCCCTATGACGTCGTCACCACGGCGGCTGCCGGCACGGCCGCAACGGTCCAGATCGGCGACAAGACGATCTCGAGCTACGATGCCATCGCTTCGGCCGACCAGGTCAAGACGCTCGACGCGGCCTTCCAGAAGGAAACCAACCTGGCCCTCCAGGCGAACGGTTATCCGCTGGTCCGCGGTGCGGTCAAGGTTCCGGAGTCCAAGCTGGATGCCTTCGTCGCAGGCAACCCGGAACTCGCCCTCGATGCCGCCGCCATCCGCGCCGGCGAGAAGGCGACCATGCCGGCTGCCGACCTCGTCACGGCCAAGCTGCTGACGGCCGAGGAAGCCGCCGGGGTCACCGACATGGCGGTCTACACGATCGACAAGGGCGGTGCCTTCACCATGGTGGCCGACCCGGCGCGCGTGAACTGGATCACGATCATCGCCGTGCTGACCGTGCTCGTGATCTACGTCACGATGGTCTACGGCCCGATCGCCGCGCTCCTGGTCGAGCTCTTCCCGACCCGCATCCGCTACACCGGCATGTCGCTGCCCTACCATATCGGCAACGGCTGGTTCGGCGGCCTGCTTCCGGCGACGGCCTTCGCGATGAGCGCGGCCCAGGGCGATATCTACTACGGCCTCTGGTACCCGATCGTCTTCGCCGGCATCACGCTGGTCATCGGCCTTCTCTTCCTGCCGGAAACGAAGGACCGCGACATCCACGCCATGGATTGATCTCCCCCTTCCGATAGTTCATGGCGACCCGGCTCGTGGCGACACGGGCCGGGTTCTTTATTGGCCCTTGGGCGGCAGCAGGGATTTCGGCATCGGCCAGCCGCGCGCATCGAAGCGGAAGAGCCATTCCCTGCCGGCGAAGAAGAAGGCCGTGGCGATGGCGGCCCACAGGCCGAGCAGAAGGCCGGCGGCGACGTCGCTCGGATAGTGCGCCCCGACGATGACGCGGGAGATGCCGATCGCCAGCGCCCCGAGCAGGAACAACGGGCGCAGCCGCGGCGCCAGCATCGAAAAGGCCCCGAAGAACGACCCGGCCGCCGCCGAATGCCCGGAGGGAAAGCTGGCATAGAGATTGTCATAGGCAAAGGGCGTCAGGCTGTAGGCACCCAGTTCGGCGAAGAGTTCAGGGCGCGCCCGGCCGACGATCAGTTTGAAGAGATGCACGAGGGCGCTCGTCGCGCCGATGGTCAGGAAGAAGTAGAGCGACAGCCGCCGGGCGGTACGCGCCCGGCCGGCGAGCGTTTCGTTGCGGCTTACCCGACGCACGATATAGGCGAGGATCACGATGAAGCCGGAGCCGTAGATCATCCAGGCGAAAGTGCCGAAATCGGTGATGCGCGCGTTGAAGGTCACGATCGCATCGGGAAGGCCCTGCGCGCGCTGCGACAGCATGGGATCGAGAGGAACGAGGGCCACGACGAGAATGGCGGTGGCGGCGAGGATCCAGAGCGAGGAGGTCGCGAGCGATCGGTTCATGAGCATACCCTGATAACGGCGTTGCTTCCATGTGTTGGCGAGCGCCGGCATTTCAAGGGAGGCAAACGAAAAAGGCTCCACGCGCGATCGCGCCGGGAGCCTTCTCGCGATGACGTCAGGTTCAGGCCGAAAGCTTCCTGAACGCGGCGAGGATGGCGTCGCCCATTTCGGCGGTGCCGACCTTGCGGCAGCCTTCGGCCATGATGTCGCCGGTGCGGATGCCGCTGTCGAGCACCTCGGCGATCGCCTTCTCCAGGTTGTCGGCGTCCGCGACCATGTTGAACGAGTAACGCAGGCACATGGCGAAGGAGGCGATCATGGCGATCGGGTTGGCGATGCCCTTGCCGGCAATGTCCGGCGCCGAGCCGTGCACGGGCTCGTAGAGCGCCTTGCGCTGCCCCTTGGCATCGGGCGCGCCGAGCGAGGCGGACGGCAGCATGCCGAGCGAGCCGGTCAGCATGGCCGCGACGTCGGAGAGCATGTCGCCGAAGAGGTTGTCCGTGACGATGACGTCGAACTGCTTCGGGGCGCGCACGAGCTGCATGCCGCCGGCATCGGCCAGCATGTGCTCGAGCTGGACGTCGGAATAGCTGCGCTTGTGCGTTTCCGTCACCACTTGGTTCCAGAGCACACCGGACTTCATGACGTTGCGCTTCTCCATGGAGCAGACGCGGTTCTGGCGGGTGCGCGCCAGTTCGAAGGCGACGCCGGCGATGCGCTCGATCTCGTAGGTGTCGTAGACCTGCGTGTCGATGCCGCGCTTCTGGCCGTTGCCGAGGTCGATGATCTCCTTCGGCTCGCCGAAATAGACGCCGCCCGTCAGTTCGCGCACGATGAGGATGTCAAGGCCTTCGACGAGTTCCGGCTTCAGCGAGGAGGCGCTGGCGAGCGCCGGATAGCAGATGGCCGGGCGCAGGTTCGCAAACAGCTTCAGGTCCTTGCGCAGGCGCAGGAGGCCGGCCTCCGGGCGTACCTCATAGGGCACGGCATCCCATTTCGGGCCGCCGACGGCGCCGAACAGCACCGCGTCGGCCGCCAGCGCCTTCTCCATGTCGCCTTCCGAGATCGCTGCGCCATGCGCGTCGTAGGCCGAGCCGCCGACGAGGCCCTCGTCGGTCTCAAAGCCCGCGCCGCGTTCGGCGTTCATGTAGGCGATGATCTTGCGGACTTCCGCCATGGCTTCCGGGCCGATGCCGTCGCCGGGCAGAAGGAGGAGGGTGCGCGCTGTCATGGGATTGTCCTTGATGTCACGGAATGGTCGCGCGCTTCTTAGCGCAACTTCCGTTCAAGGAAAATCGTCGAAAAGAAAGAATTTTGCGTGAGGCGTTGCGCCTTTCGGCTAAGCGCGTCGCGATCTTCCAGATTCGTTCCCGCGCTTTAGGTCTTTGATTTTTCGCATGTCGTTATAGCAAAACCCCTGCGCACTTTTGCGCGGCATGTTTCAGTTCGCGCGCAGCGCCGTGACTTCGATCTCGACGAGCATTTCCGGCCGGATAAGGCCGCAGACGATCATGGTCGCGGCGGGGCGGATCGTTCCGAAGGTCTCGCCGAGGATCGGAAAGACGCGGTCGGCGAAGGCGGCGTCGGTTACGTAATAGTGGCAGCGCACGACGTCGGCGAAGGAGAAGCCGGCGTCCTGCAGAACCTTGCCGATGGTGGCGAGTGCGTTGCGCGTCTGATCCTCGACGCTTTCGGGCATGGTCATCGTGGCGTAGTCGTAGCCGGTCGTGCCCGACACGAAGCACCAGTTGCCCTCCACGACGGCGCGCGAATAACCCGCCGTCGCTTCAAAGGGGGAGCCGGACGAGATCAGCCGGCGCATGCTCTTCAAGCCCAGGGGCGCGAGGTCGCGGTCTGCTTCTCGAAACTGTCGATCGAGGCCGCCTTCTCCAGCGTCAGGCCGATGTCGTCGAGGCCGTTCAGCAGGCAATGGCGGCGGAAGGCGTCGATCTCGAACGTGATGCGGCCGCCGTCGGGGCCGGTGATCTCCTGGGTCTCCAGGTCGACGGTCAGGATGGCGTTGGAACCGCGGCTGGCGTCGTCCATCAGCTTGTCGAGGTCGTCCTGGCTGACGACGATCGGCAGGATGCCGTTCTTGAAACAGTTGTTGTAGAAGATGTCGGCGAAGCTGGTGGAGATGACGCAGCGGATACCGAAATCGAGCAGCGCCCAGGGCGCATGCTCACGCGAGGAGCCGCAGCCGAAATTGTCGCCGGCAACGAGGATCGTGGCGTTCTGGTAAGCCGGCTTGTTCAGCACGAAGTCCGGGTTGACGCTGCCGTCCTCGTTATAGCGTGCTTCGGCGAAGAGGCCCTTGCCGAGGCCGGTGCGCTTGATCGTCTTGAGGTAGTCCTTCGGAATGATCATGTCCGTGTCGATGTTGACGACGGGAAGCGGCGCGGCGACGCCGGTCAGCTTGACGAACTTTTCCATGCGAAGAACCCTCGAAATGCAGTGATGTCGGTTGATGCAAGCGTTTAGATGAGTTTTCCCCGGATTTGAAGGAGAATCTTCGCAAAAGCCGGGTGTCAAACGCAAATGCCGGGCGCGGAAAAGCGCCCGGTGCATCCCCTTGGGAAGCAAAACCTCTTTTAAAGGTCGATGATCGTGCCGCGGCCGTCGTTCCAGATGCGTGGTTCGCGCTGGCCGGGCGCCCGGCGGTCGTTGCGCGCGCTGGCGCGGACCGGAGCCGGCTGAAGCTTGGCGGCAAGCATGGAGCCGAGCATCAGCACGGCGACGATGCCGGCGATGGCAAGGCCCACGGAGGCGGCGAACAGGAAGGTCGCGCCTGCGACAAGCATGGTGAAGACGGTAAAGACGATGGAGCGGATGCGCTGCATTTTGATTTGCCCTTTCTCTGAAAGGCAATGTGGGGAGCGATTTTGTCCATTGCAAGGCCGAAAGGACCGGATTTGCCGCTGCTGCGGCGTCCCGCGGGTGTCGTGGAGGACGCGCGGCGCCGCAGCGCTTGCCGGCCGCGGCAAAGCGCGGCAAAAAGGACGGATGAACAGGACACCGCACCATCACCCGCTTCGCCTGCGCCGCTCGGTGCTCAGCGTTCCCGCCGTCAATGCCCGGGCGCTCGCCAAGTCCGCCCTGCTCGATTGCGACGCGATCATCTTCGATCTCGAGGATTCCGTTCTGCCGGAGAAGAAGGCGGAAGCCCGCGCGGCCCTCATCCGTCATTTCAAGGCGCTCGACCGTTTCCCCGGCCGCGAGCATGTCATCCGGATCAACCCGCTCGAGGGGCCGGACGGTGCGCTCGATCTCGAAGCGGTGCTCGAGTGCATGCCCGATGCAGTGCTCCTGCCGAAGGTCTGCGAGCCGCAGGATGTGCTGGCCGTCGCCGACTGGCTTTCCGAGGCGGGGGCTGATGACGGCCCGCGCCTCTGGGCGATGATCGAGACGGCGGCGTGCCTCCTCAACCTTCCCGCCATCGCCGAGACGGGCCGCACGCATGGCGGCCGGCTCGATTGCTTCGTCGTCGGCCTCAACGACCTGCGCAAGGAAACCGGCATCGCCGATATTCCCGGGCGCCCCTTCCTCGTGCCGCTGCTGCTCCAGGTCGTCGTGGCGGCGCGGGCCTGCGGCCTCGACGTTATCGACAGCGTCTTCAACGATTTCTCCGACGACGAGAACCTTCAGGCGGAATGCCGGCAGGGCCGGCAGATGGGCTTTGACGGCAAGATGCTGATCCATCCCGCGCAGATCGCCGCCGCCAACGATGTCTTCGGCGTCACGGAGGCGGAGGCCGCCGAAGCGCTCGCCATCGTCGCGGCCTTCGCGGCGCCGGAAAATGCGGGCAAGGCGGTGGTGAGCCTCGCCGGCCGCATGGTCGAAAAGCTCCATGCCGACCAGGCCCGGCGCCTCATCGCCAAGGCCGACCTGATCAACGAGAGAAAGAAGAAAGCATGAAAGTCTACCGCTTCCTCACCGGCCCCGACGACGCCTCGTTCTGCCACAAGGTGACGCTGGCGCTGAACAAGGGCTGGGCGCTGCACGGCTCGCCGACCTATGCCTACAACGGCGAAACCAAGCTGATGCAATGCGGCCAGGCGGTGGTGAAGGACGTTCCGGGCAAGGACTACACGCCGGATATCAAGCTTTCCGAGCAGTAGGCGGGAGACCATGCTCCCGTGCGCCCTGTGCCGCCGACATTCCGGCCTCGCGCACCTTCGCCATCCTCGGGTTTAACCCGAGGACCGGCCATGACGAGAGAGACGGCCGTGGTTCGGTGATGGCGGCTCAGCCCGCCGCGATCTCCGCGCTCGCCTCGATGCGTTCCATGTCGTCGTCCGACAGGCCGAAATGGTGGCCGATCTCGTGGATGAGGACATGGGTGATGATGTCGCCCAGCGTCTCCTCGTTCTCGGCCCAGTAGTCGAGGATCGGGCGACGGTAGAGGGTGATGCGATTCGGCATCTCGCCGGTCTCGACGGTGAAGCGCTCGGTGATGCCGCGACCCTCGAAGAGGCCCAGCAGGTCGAAGGGCGTTTCCAGCGCCATGTCCTCGAAAACGTCGTCGCTCGGGAACTCGGCGATCTCGATGATGAGGTTGCCCGTCAGCGCACGGAACTCCTCCGGCAGGTGGCCGTAGGCCTCCAGCGCCAGGGATTCGAACGTGCTGATGGTCGGGGCATGGCGCGTGCGCCAATCATCGGTCTGGTCAATGCGGGCCATGGGCTCTCCTTTGCCCGTCATATAGACGATTTCCAGCGTTTTTCGAGGGTCGAATTTGCATGGCCTGCCTGCGCAGGGCGGGACGATTCGGATGCCCGGCCCGTTCCCGGCCGAAACGGGCGCGGGCGCAAAATCGTTGTCCACAGGCGTTTTGCAACAAAATGTGATCGGTCAGTTTGCCGCAGGTGGCGGTGCTTTTCATGCCTGCCGGGAAGCCGTAACCTTCTGAAAAGACGACATTTTAAATCAAGATTAGAATGACTCTAAATTTATGAGTCAACAAGGCTGACCTGTTCATTCTTGACAACGAAGGTCGTCTTTTGCTTAATCCCGGAAACTCAGTACTTTGCGTATGGCAGGCAAGACGAAATGCTGGTTTGCAGCTGCAACTTCATCACCGATAAGGAAATTGTCGACGTGATCAACAGCCTCCTCGACGAGGACTGTTGGCAGCTCATCGTGCCTGCAAAAGTCTACCATGCGATGCAAAAACGGGGCCGCTGCTGCGGCTGTTTCCCGAACGTCGTGGACATCATCATCCGCACGACCGAGCAGTACCACGCCCGCCGCGACTCGACGGACGCCGAGATATTTGATTTCATGATCCGCCTCAAACAATTCCATGAGGAAAACAGGAGAGCGGACCTTGAAAGGCGACAAAAAAGTCATCGAGCAGCTTAACGAAGCGCTCTATCTCGAACTCGGTGCCGTCAACCAGTACTGGCTTCACTACCGTCTGCTGGAAGACTGGGGTTACACGCTTCTTGCCAAGAAGGAGCGCGCCGAGTCGATCGAAGAGATGCAGCACGCCGACAAGCTCGTCGCCCGCATCATCTTTCTCGAAGGCCACCCAAACCTCCAGACCGTCGCGCCGCTTCGCATCGGCCAGAACGTCAAGGAAGTGCTGGAGGCCGACCTTGCCGGCGAGTACGATGCCCGCACGGCCTACAAGAAATCGCGCGACATCTGTCATGACGCCGGTGACTACGTCACCATGAAGCTGTTCGAGGAGCTGCTGATCGACGAGGAAGGCCATATCGACTTCCTCGAAACCCAGCTGGAACTGCTCGACAAGCTCGGCGAGGAGAAGTACGGCCAGCTCAACGCGGCGCCGGCGAACGAAGCCGAGTAAGGCGCAGCCATACGCCCGATACAGAAAACCCCGGTCCTGCGGCCGGGGTTTTCGTTTGCGCTTCAGGGCGCCAGATATGCGAAGGCCGCGACGACCTCCTCGTAGACCTTGCGCTTGAACGGCACGATGAGATCCGGCAGGTCGCGCATCGGCTTCCATTCCCAGGCGTCGAACTCCGCCTCGTGGCCGCCCGGCGGCGGGTTGATGGCGATCTCGTCCTCCGCGCCTTCGAAGCGGAAGGCATACCAGCGCTGCGTCTGGCCGCGATACTTGCCCTTGAGGCCGATGCCGATCAAATGGGCCGGCAGGTCGTAATTGATCCAGCGGCCGGCATCGGCAAGCAACGACACATTCCTGATGCCGGTTTCCTCGTAGAGTTCGCGATAGGCCGCTGCCAGCGGGTCCTCGTCCTTGTCGATGCCGCCCTGCGGCATCTGCCAGAGCTGCGGCGAACCGTCATATTC
Source organism: Shinella sp. WSD5-1 (assembly GCF_963942435.1). GTDB lineage: Bacteria > Pseudomonadota > Alphaproteobacteria > Rhizobiales > Rhizobiaceae > Shinella > Shinella yambaruensis. The sequence continues at coordinate 483,989 of NZ_OZ012596.1, read as the reverse complement.
GGAATTGCCGACGGCAAGCCGCCGGCCAGCCCAGACCTTGTTCTCGGCATTCAGCACCATGATGCCGACACAGGGGCGGTACGGCAGGTCCTCGGCCCGAACCACCCTGTCCTTTTCCTTGCCCATCGAAAATTCCTATTGTTTGGCGGGAACCGCTGCGAGCGACGCGACGCCGACGATCTCGATGCCGCGGCCGCCTGCTTCCTCGCACCATTCGCGGATCGCGTCCACACTTTCATCGAAGGCCGATGCCATGCCGATCGCGGTGCCGTTGCGCCGGGCGATGCGCTCCAGCTCGTCGAGTTTCTTCAGGATCGCCTCGCGCGACAGGTCGCCGTCGAGCTGGAGGTCGGCAAAGGCGTGCGGCGCCTCGACGGCGCCGGCAAGGGTGCCGGACAGCGACTGTGCCGAGCTGCCGTCGTCGAGGAAGAGGAGGCCACGGCTCGAAATGTCGCGGATGACCGGCTCCAGCGCGTCGGCATCGGACAGGAAGCGGCCGCCCATGAAATTCACGATGCCGGTATAGTTGGTGATCTGCGCCATGGCGCGGTGCAGTTCCGCGAGATTGCCGGCCTCGCCGAGATCGGTGCGCAGCGTATAGGGACCGGGGTCGTTCTGCGGGTAGTCGAAGGGCTCGAGCGGCATCTGCAGCAGGATCTCGTGGCCGCCGCGGCGGGCCTCCTGCATCCAGCGTTGCAGGCTGTTGCCGCTCGCGGCGAAGGCGAGCGTCACCTCGCCCGGCAGTTCGCGGATGGCGCGCTGCGTGCCCGTCTGGCTGAGACCGAGCCCGCCGACCACGATGGCGATGCGCGTGCCGCGCGCGCCGGACCACGGCCTTGCATATTGATCCATCGGGCGCGTGCCGTCGAGGCCGATGATCGGGATCTTGCCGTCGGAGGTTTCCTCCAGCAGGTCCTCGTTCGGGAAAGCGGCGGAGCGCGCGTCCTGGCCGATACGGTTCGTCTCGATGATGAGCGGGCCGGTGCCGGTGCGCGTGCCGGGCGTATAGGTGCGCACGACATTGCCGTCGTCGGTCAGCGTTTCCTGGACGCGGGCGCCGGAAAGGCCGTTCGCCCGGCGCACGCCGTCCCTTGCCGCAACGGCCTTCTGGTCGGCTCCGGTTCCGGCGGTCGCCTGCGCGGCGGTTTCTTCTGCCGGCGGGGTGTAAGGCGTGGTGCCGAGGCCGCTCGGGGCGGTTGCGGTCCAGCCGGAAAAGCCGATGAGGCCGATGGCGGCAAGCGTGAACAGGATCGTGCCGGCGGAGAACCGCGGCGGTCCCGCCGGTCGGGGCCTTGCCTTGCGGTCCTGGCCGAGAGGTGCGTGAATGTCTGTGCCCAAGGTCAGTCCGCGTCGGCCGCTAGAGCATTTCCAGCCGAAGCGGCAGCGCTTCGGCGTCGGAGAATGCGGTAAAAACAAGACTCTAGGGCATGCCGCGCAAAAGCAGTGGCTGTTTTGCGATCACGACATGCGTCTGGTGCATGAAGAAATCCAGGCCCGTGCGGTCACGGGCCCGGAGGAAGCGGGTTACTTGTTCAGCTCGGCCTTTTCCGGATTGGCCGGGAAGGCCTTGTCGGTCTTCTGGCCGCGCAGCAGTTCCAGCGCATATTGAAGCTGGAGGTCGTCCTTGGCTTCCGGCGGCACATAGGCGGAGGAGCCGGAGCCGGCCTCCGTCTCGCTCTGGCCCTGGATGTGACCGCGCAGGTTCGATTCGCCTGCGGATTCCAGCTTGCCCTGCAGTTCGGGCGGCAGCGGCTGCTCGACCGTGATGTCCGGCGTGATGCCGGTGCCCTGGATCGACTTGCCGGACGGCGTGTAATAGAGCGCCGTCGTCAGGCGCAGCGCGCCGGCATCGCCCATCGGGATGATGGTCTGGACGGAGCCCTTGCCGAAGGAGCGCGTGCCGAGCACGGTGGCGCGGCGCAGGTCCTGCAGCGCGCCGGCGACGATTTCCGAGGCCGAGGCCGAACCGCCATTGACCATGACGATGACCGGCTTGCCGTCGGTGATGTCGCCCGGCGTTGCGTTGAAGCGGCGGGTCTCGTCCTCGTTGCGGCCGCGGGTCGAAACGACCTCGCCGCGCTCCAGGAAGGCGTCGGAGACGTTGATCGCCTGGTCGAGCAGGCCGCCCGGGTTGAGGCGGAGGTCGAGCACGTAGCCCTTCAGCTTGTCGGCCGGAACCTCTTCCTTGATCTTGGTGATCGCGGCTTCCAGGTCGTCATAGGTCTTCTCCGTGAAGGAGATGACGCGCAGATAGCCGACATCGTTCTCGACGCGGGACTTGACGGCCTTCACGGCGATGATGTCGCGCATGATGGTCAGTTCGATCGGCTTTTCGGCGCCCTTGCGGATCAGCGTCAGCTTGATCGGCGTGTTGACCGCGCCGCGCATCTTCTCGACCGCTTCCTCAAGCTTCAGGCCGCGCACGTCCTGGCCGTCGATCTTGGAAATGAAGTCGCCGGCAAGAACGCCCGCGCGGGCGGCCGGCGTGTCGTCGATCGGTGTGATGACCTTGACGAGCTCGTCCTCCATCGTGACCTCGATGCCGAGGCCGCCGAATTCGCCGCGCGTCTGGGTGCGCATGTCCTCGGCGTCCTTGGCATTCATGTAGGAGGAATGCGGGTCGAGCGAGGTGAGCATGCCGTTGATGGCATTCTCGATGAGCTGGTCTTCCTTGGGCGGCGTCACGTATTGCGCGCGCACGCGCTCGAAGACGTCGCCGAAGATGGAAAGCTCGCGATAGGTCGACGAGCCGGCGGCTTCGGCCGGCAGCGTGGCCGTGTTGATGACGCTCATCGCCGTGGCACCCATGAGTGCACCGACGAGAACAAGAGAAGCCCTACGTATCATTGCGTGCCTTTCCAGAATTTTTTGCGGACCACCACGGCCGGGAATCAACCGGTTTTCCGTTCTTTCGGAATTCAATGTAAAGTGTCGGCTTGTCCGTTTCCAGCGTCAAAGCGTTGACACTCGCCACCCTTTTTTCACCCATCACGGCGAGCGGTTCTCCCGCCACGACGAATTGACCCTCCCGCACGCTCACCCGATCCATGCCGGCGAGCACCAGATGGTAGCCCTCCCCGGCGTTCAGGATGATCATGCGCCCATAACTGCGGAACGTGCCGGCAAAGACGATCCATCCATCGGCGGGGGCCGTGACGAGCGCGCCCGGATTGGCCGCCAGCGTCAGCCCCTGCGAATCATGGCCGGTGCCGTCCGCTTCGCCGAATTGGCGCAGAACGTCGCCGGCCACGGGAAAGTCCAGTTTTGCCTGCAGTTCGGAGAATTCATATGCCGGAGCAATGCGGTTTTTGTCGGGCACGCCGTCGCGGGCGAGCGCCCTCGCCTTCTCCCGTTCGGCCGCGCTCTGGCTCCGGCGTTCCTCCTCCTTGGCGCGGGCGAGCGCGGCGGCGTCGCGCACCGAGCCGATGTCGCGCTCCAGGCTGCCGATCAGGCCCTCGAGGCTGGTCGCGCGGGCGGCGAGCTCCTCGGCGCGGCGGCGTTCGGCGGCCAGCGTGCGGCCGTTGGTCTGCGCCAGCGCCTCGTTCTGGGCGACAAGCAGTTCGGAGCGCTTCTCCTCTTCGATGCGAAGCTGCATGGCATCGGTCAGTTCCGTGCGCTCGCGGTCGATATCGCTCTTGATGTCCATCAATGCCGTCAGGTCGTCGACGAGCTCTTCCGTCTCCTTGCGGATGTCCGGGACGACCGCGCCGAGGAGAATGGCGCTCCTGACCGAAGACAGGGCATCCTCGGGGTTGACGAGCAGGGCAGGCGGCGGATTTCGCCCCATGCGCTGGAGCGCGGCGAGAACCTCCGCCAGGAGGCCGCGGCGCTCGTGCAGCGAGGCACGAACGCCCGCCTCCCGCTCGCGCATGCCCTCCAGCCGCTTTTCGCCGGCGAGGATCTTTTCCTCCATGCTCTTGCGCATGGCGGCCGACTTGACGATTTCCTCGCGCAGGGTCTGGCGGGTCTTCTCCAGCTTGGCGATCTCGGCTTCCAGCTCTTTCGTCTTCTCTTCGGAAACCGTGAGCGACCGGGACAATGTTTCCAGTTCGCGGCGCGTGCTGTCGCGGCGCAGCGTCAGGGCAGCGGCCGGATCGGACTCGGCCTTCGGCAGCGATCCCGTCTTTTCCTGCGCGACGCCGGTCTCGTTCGGCTCGGCGGCAATGGGTTGGGGCAGAAGAGCCAGCACCAGGGCAGCACAAAGCCTAGCCGGCCGCAGCAGGCGGCCGATGCCTTCCCCCCGATTGGCTGTATGGGCTTTCCTCATCGCTTCCCGAACGTCCGTTCTCCCCGCTCTATGCTGATTTGGCGCTTTCGCCAAGAACGTCACTTGGCCAACAAACCGCGCCGAAAATACGGCTGCGCCCATCGTGCGCCTTCAGCCTTGCGCGGCGGTGACGCCTGCGTCAGCTGCGGTGATAGGGGTGGCCGGAGAGGATGGTGACGGCGCGATAGAGCTGTTCGGCGATGAGGATGCGCACGAGCTGGTGCGGCCAGGTCATCTTGCCGAGGCAGAGCGTGGCGTCGGCGCGCTCGTAGAGGGCGGGATCGAGCCCGTCGGCGCCGCCGACGGCGATCATCAGCTCGCGCTTGCCGGCATCGCGAAACCCGCCGATGAGATCGGCGAAGGCGGGGGAGTCGAGCGCCTTGCCGCGCTCGTCGAGCAGGATCAGCACGGCGCCGTCGGGCAGCGCCTTCTGCAGCATGGCCGCTTCCTCGCGCTTGCGCGTCTCGGCATTGCCGGCGCGGCTTTCGCCGACCTCGGCAAGCTTGCCGAGCTCGAGGCCGATCGCGGGGCCGGCCTTGGCGAAACGGTCCATGTAGCGGGCCGCAAGATCCTTCTCAGGGCCGGCCTTCAGCCGTCCAACCGCAAAAAGTCCAACCCGCATCGCCCCAAGCCCTGTCCGTTCGGGTGACGCCTAAGCCGCGCCACCGTTTTTCCTCGCCGGACAGGCGCCCGGCGTCATTTCAATGGACGGTGCCGTCCTCGATCTCGGGAGCTGCCCACATCCGTTCGATGTTGTAGAACTCCCGGACTTCCGGCCGGAACACGTGAACGATGATATCGCCCGTGTCGATCAGCACCCAGTCGCCCGCCTCCAGGCCCTCGACGCGGGCATTGCCCAGGCCTTCGTCCTTGAGATCGGAGATGAGATGGTCGGCAATCGCCATGACATGACGGTTCGAGCGTCCGGACACGACCACCATGTAGTCGCCCAGCGCCGATTTGCCGGCAATGTTGATGGTGACGATATCTTCTGCCTTCGAGTCCTCGAGGCTTGCGAGGACCAGTTGAAGGGCACGGTCGGCGGCATCGTCGCCCCTTCCCGCGCTCTTGGAGAAAACGCCGATGACGTTTCCCTTCGCGTGCACTGTTGTCAGGTTCGTTCCTTTCTGTGTAACAGGACAAGCACGTCTTGTGCCGGCGTGTCGGGCCGGCACCTACTAAATGTAGGCATCAAAGGTTACCACTTTCAAGACGTCACTTCTGAGGGATGGTTTTCTCTAGCGCCGCCTGGCTGCGCAGCGCCGTGGAGCTGAGCGGCGAGCGGGGGCCGTGGATGAAGGTCCAGGCCGGCGCCCGGCGGCGGGCAAGCGACATCGCGTCCTCCTCGTCGATGCGCGCATAGTCGAAGGTCTTGGCCATGCGCGAGGAGAGATAGGCGAGCGTCGAGCCCGGCCGGTCGATGACGGCGATGGGGAAGGTGCAGGCGATCTTCTGCCAGTTCTGCCAGCGGTGGAAGGTGCCGAGATTGTCGGCGCCCATGATCCAGACGAAGTGGACGCCGCGGTTCAGCGCCTGCACGCGCTGGAGGGTCCTTGCCGTATAGCTCTGGCCGAGCCGCTTCTCGAAGGCCGTCACCTTAACGCGCGGGCCGGGGGCGATGTCCTCGCTGAGCCGGATGCGCTCGCTGAGCGGAGCGAGTTCGCGGTGGTTCTTCAAGGGGTTGCCGGGCGTCACCATCCACCAGAGCTGGTCGAGACCGAGGCGGCGCAGGGCGATTTCCGCGACCAGCGCATGGCCCTCGTGCGGCGGGTTGAACGAGCCGCCGAACAGGCCGATCGCCATGCCCTTTTCCGCATGCGGCATTCTCAGGTAGCGCTCTGCAACCGCGTCCGACGTCACTTAGGGCCGCACCTGTCCGGTGCCGCGCACGCGGTATTTGAAGGAGGTGAGCTGCTCGACGCCGACGGGGCCGCGCGCATGCATCTTGCCCGTCGCGATGCCGATCTCGCCGCCCATGCCGAACTCGCCGCCATCGGCGAACTGGGTGGAGGCGTTGTGCAGCAGGATCGCCGAATCGATCTCCGTGAAGAAGCGCTCGACGACCGCGGGATCCTCGGCGATCACGGCTTCCGTGTGGGCGGAGGACCAGCGGTTGATATGCTCGATCGCGCCGGAAATGCCGTCGACGAGCGTGACGGAGATGATGGCGTCGAGATATTCGGTCGACCAGTCCGCCTCCGTCGCGGCGACAAGGTTCTCGATGCGGGCGCGGATCTCGTCCGTCGCACGCACCTCGCAGCCGGCGGCGCGCAGGCCTTCGAGAAGCGGCGAGAGATGCGTGTCGGCCGCGGCGCGGTCGATCAGCAGCGTCTCCGCCGCGCCGCAGATGCCCGTGCGGCGCATCTTCGCGTTGACGACGATCGTCTTCGCCATGTCGAGATCGGCGGATTTGTCGACGTAGATGTGGCACAGGCCTTCGAGATGGGCGAAGACCGGCACGCGCGCCTCGCTCTGCACGCGCGCGACGAGGCTTTTTCCCCCGCGCGGCACGATGACGTCGATCGTGCCGCCGAGACCGGACAGCATGGCGCCGACGGCGGCACGGTCCGTGACGGGCACGTACTGGATGGCGTGTTCCGGCAGGCCGGCGGCCTTGAGGCCGGCGACGAGGCAGGAATGGATCGCCTGCGATGAATTCACGCTGTCCGACCCGCCGCGCAGGATCACGGCATTGCCGGCCTTGAGGCACAGCGCCCCGGCATCCGCCGTCACGTTCGGCCGGCTTTCATAGATGACGCCGATGACGCCGAGCGGCGTGCGCACGCGCTCGATATGCAGGCCGTTCGGCCGGTCCCATTCGGCAATGACGTCGCCGACCGGGTCCTTCAGGCCGGCAATGTCGCGGATCGCGTCCGCGATGCCCTCGATGCGCTCGGCCGTCAGCGTCAGCCGGTCGATGAAAGAAGCGGCGACGCCGCTTTCCCGGGCATTGGCAAGGTCGATGGCATTGGCGGCGAGGATGGCATCGCGGCCGGCAAGGATGTCCGCGGCCATCGCGTCGAGCGCGCGGTTCTTCGCATCGGCGGTGGCGATGGCGAGTGGCCGCGCCGCGGCGCGGGCATTGCGGCCGATCTCGGCCATCAGGCTGTCGATATCGGTCCTGACCTGGTCAAGCATGGCTGACGTCCCTTTTCGCCTCGGCGGCGAGCGGCGCGGAAAGGCCGGTCACCACGAGGTCATCCCTGTGCACCATGGCGGCGCGGCCGGCATAACCGAGAATGGCGGCGATCTCCGCCGATTTCTTGCCGATGATCATACGGGCCTCGTCCGCGTCGTAGCCGGCAAGCCCGCGGGCGATCTCGCGCCCGTTCGTGCCGTAGATCGAGACCGTGTCGCCGCGCGAGAACGTGCCCCAGACGCCGCGCACGCCGGCGGGCAGCAGGCTCTTGCCCGAGGTCAGCGCCGTTTCCGCGCCGGCGTCGATCTCCAGCCGGCCGGCCGGCTGCAGCTGCCCGGCGATCCAGGTCTTGCGCGCCGTCACCGGCGAGCCCGAGGGCGCGAACCAGGAGGAGCGCGCGCCTTGCTCGACGGCGCGCAGCGGGTGGTCGACCTTGCCGGAGGCGATGATCATGGCGCAGCCCGCGCCCGTCGCGATCTTGCCGGCATCGATCTTGGTGCGCATGCCGCCGCGCGACAGTTCCGAGGCCGCGCCGCCGGCCATGGCCTCGATCTCGGGCGTGATCGCCGCGATGGTTTCGAGGAACCGCGCCTCCGGGTCGAGATGCGGCGGGGCCGTGTAGAGCCCGTCGATATCGGAGAGCAGGACGAGCAGGTCGGCGCCGGTCATGGTGGCGACGCGCGCGGCGAGCCGGTCGTTGTCGCCGTAGCGGATTTCCGTCGTCGCGACCGTGTCGTTCTCGTTGATGATGGGGACGGCGCCGAGTTTCAGGAGCTGGTTGATCGTGGCGCGGGCGTTGAGGTAGCGACGCCGTTCCTCCGTGTCGCCGAGCGTCAGGAGGATCTGGCCGGCGACGATGCCGTCGGTCGAGAGGCTTTCCGACCAGGCGCGGGCCAGCGCGATCTGGCCGACGGCGGCGGCGGCCTGGCTCTCCTCCAGCTTCAGGGCGCCCGAGGGCACCTTCAGCACGGAGCGGCCGAGCGCGATGGCGCCGGAGGAGACGACGAGCACCTCCGTGCCGCCGGCGCGCAGCGCCGCGATGTCCCTGCACATGGCGTCGAGCCAGGCCTTTTTCAGGCCGCTCGCACGGTCGACGAGCAGGGCCGAGCCGATCTTGATCACAATCCGGCGGTATTTTCCGAGCGGTTTGCGGTGCTTCGTCATCTCAGTCGTCGGATCCGGAGTTCTTCGCCTCAACGATGATGTCGCGCAGCGCCCTGAGCGTGCCCGTCATGCCGACATTGGCGACGGCGGAAATCTGGAACGGCGTCTGCCCGCTCGCCTTCGCCAGCGCCTTGGTCTTCTTCTTCAGCTCGTCCTCGTCGAGCAGGTCGATCTGCGAGAGCGCGACGATCTCCGGCTTGTCGGTGATGCCGCCGCCATAGGCTTCCAGCTCGTGCTTCACCGTCGTGTAGGCCTTGGCGACGTCCTCTTCCTGCGCGGAGACGAGGTGCAGCAGCACGCGCGTGCGCTCGACATGGCCAAGGAACCGGTCGCCAAGCCCGATGCCGTCATGCGCGCCCTCGATGAGGCCGGGAATGTCGGCGAGGATGAACTCGCTGCCGTCGATCGTCGCGACGCCGAGATTGGGGTGCAGCGTGGTGAAGGGATAGTTGGCGATCTTCGGCCGGGCCCGCGTGCAGGTGGCGAGGAAGGTCGATTTCCCCGCATTGGGCAGGCCGACGAGGCCAGCATCTGCGATCAGCTTAAGGCGCAGCCAGATGGTCTTCTCGTCGCCTTCCAGGCCCGGATTGGCCCAGTTCGGCGCCTGGTTGGTCGCCGACTTGAAATGCGCGTTGCCGAAGCCGCCATTGCCGCCGGCGGCCAGCTTGAAGCGCTGGCCTTCCGTCACCAGGTCGACGATCAGCGTCTCGTTGTCTTCCTCGAAGATCTGCGTGCCGACCGGCACCTTCAGCGTCACGCTGGCGCCGTTCGCGCCGGTGCGGTTGCGGCCCATGCCGTGCGTGCCGGTCGCGGCCTTAAAATGCTGCTGGTAGCGGAAGTCGATCAGCGTGTTGAGGCCGTTGACGGCCTCCACCCAGACATCGCCGCCGCGCCCGCCATCGCCGCCATCGGGGCCGCCGAATTCGACGAATTTTTCACGGCGGAACGAGACAGCCCCTGCCCCGCCGTCACCGGACCGGATATAGACTTTTGCTTCGTCCAGGAACTTCATCGGCTCGCCGTTCGCTTTTCTCGTATTTTCATAGTGCCGTCTTCGATATAGCCGCTTCCGTGAGAGGTCAAAGACTATCGTGAAATTCGTCAGCTACAACGTCCAGTACGGCATCGGTCTCGACAACCGGTTCGATCTGCCGCGCATCGTCTCCAGCATTCACGGCGCCGATATCATCGCGCTGCAGGAAGTGACCCGCAATTTCAGCCGCAACGGCCATGTCGACATGGTCGCCGAGCTGCAGACGCTGCTTGCCAATCACTATTCCGTCTTCGGGGCGGCCTGCGATCTCGATGCGGGCTCGGCAATCGAACAGGGCCGCGTGGTCAACCGCCGCTTCCAGTTCGGCAACATGATCTTCTCGCGCTGGCCGATCCTGTCGACCCGCACCATGCTCCTGCCGCGCACGCGCACCCTCGACAAGCTGAACCTGCAGCGCGGCGCGACCGAGGCGGTGATCGCAACGCCCAGGGGGCCGCTCCGTATCTATTCCGTGCATCTCGACCATGTGCACCGCGACGAGCGCATCGCGCAGATCCGGTATCTGAAGGACCGTGCCCAGCTCTACTCCGTCGAGGGCGGCGCGATTTCCGGCGCCCATGAATTCGACCTTGCCGAGCCGCCGGTGCCGGAGGACTACGTGCTGATGGGCGATTTCAACATGGTGCCGGAATCGCCGGAATATTGCGAGATGGTCGGCGGCGTGGATGCGCTCTACGGCCGCCAGATCCGCGCCACCCATCCGGTGGACGCGCTGGCCGGCCTCGGCAAGCGCCACGCCGCCAGCTACAGCTGGGTCGATCCGAAAAACCATACCGAGCGCCTCTTCCTCGATTACTGCTTCCTCAGCCATGGCCTCGTGGAACGGCTGACGGACGCCTGGGTCGACGAGACCGCCTACGGCTCGGACCATATGCCGGTCTGGTTCGAGCTTTCGTGAATGAAACGAGCCGAACACTCTAAAACCGGGAAACCCTCTCCTCCGTCTTGGTCGGGCTTGACCCGACCATCCACGCCACACTCGCTGCATGGCAACTGTGTTCAAGCGAAGTTGGTTTTGTCGCGCTGCATTGCATTGAGGATCGTGATGAGCTTTCTTGCGACGGCGATGATGCCGGCCTTTGCGGAGTCTGTTCTGGCTGAGACGGCCTGATGGAAGGCGCGCAGGCGCGCTGAGGCCTTGATTGCGCCGAGGGCCGCCATGTAGAGGGCCTTTCGCACGCGTGGCCTGCCGCCCTTGATGCGGCGGCGGCCGTTTCTCCTGCCGGAATCGTCATTGAAGGGAGCAAGGCCGGCAAGGCTTGCGGCTGTTTTGGGCGAAAGGCTGCCGAGTTCGGGCATATGGGCCAGCAGGGTCAAGGCTGTCACCTTGCCCACGCCGGGCGCGGAGGTAAGGCGATGGGCGTGTTCGGTGAGGGCCTGGCTCTTCATGTGGTGGTCGATCGCAGCCTGGATCGAGGCGATCCTCTCGCCGAGGATGGCGATCATGGCCTCGATGTCGGCGCGGATGGCGGGATCGAAGGCATCGCAAAGATGCCGGCGCTCGGTTGCACGGGCATCGACGAGCTGATCCCGGCGGCGGGCAAGGGCCGCCAGCCGCTCGCGGACCGGGCAAGGCGGCGCCTCGGCCGTCAGGCCGAACATGGTTCCCATCTCGCAAAGCGAGCGGGCATCGATGCGGTCGGTCTTGGCCAGCCGTCCCCGCGCTTCGGCAAAGCGCCGGGCCGTCTTCGGGTTGACGCGGGCAAAGGCGATGCCGGCCTGTGAAAGACACAGGCGCAGCATCCGGTCGCAATGACCTGTCGCCTCGAAGACGACCAGGTCGGTGGCCGGGTCGAGGCGACAGGCAAAAGCGGACAGCGCGGTCTGCTCGTTGGGGATGCGGCAGAACCTGGCCGTTTTCGGATCGAAGATGTCGATCATGTCCTTGCCGATGTCGCAGCCGATGAAGGTATGGTGTATCGTCATGGCGCCTGCTCCTGTGTGCGGGGTCTGTGGCGACAGCCCCGTGCAACTGTTCAGGTTGATGGGCGAAGCGGGAAGGGACCAAGCCACGCCGCGGCCTGCCGTCACAAACGGCGGCCTGGATCCTCTCGGCCTCCTTCCCGCAACCATCTTACATCAGACCAAACACACAGGATCCTCGGGTCGAGCTCGAGGATGACGTCGGTGGGGGGACAGGGCGGATGTCTCCGCCCCGGTCCCTTTTCAGTGCCGCGGTGCCGCCGGGCGGAAATCGCCCGGCTCCAGCCGCGTTTCGATATGCGGCACCATCGCGCCGCGGGCGACGCAGAAGAGATCGCTGCATCCGGTGATGCGGAAGCCTGCCTTCTCCTGCACCCTGAGCGAGGCGACGTTGTCGGCGAAGATGCCGGACCGGATGTCCGTGCCGGGCATCCGCATCAGGAACCGCGCCGTCGCCGCATGCACGGCCTCGCTCATATAGCCCCGCCCCCAGTAGAAGCGGTTCAGCCAGTAGCCGAGCTCCCATCCGCTGCGGCTGCGCTCGAAGGAGACGCAGCCGATATGCACGTCGTCTCCCGCGGTGATGGCGAAGGCCCAGCCCTCGTTGAGATCGGTGGTGGCGACGGAAAGCCATTCGGCCGCATCCTGCCGGTCATAGGGCGCGGGCACCCGCGCCAGCATGCGCGAGACCTGGAAGTCGTTCAGCGACTGGGCGATCGCCTGCGCATCGGACATGCGGTGCGGGCGCAGGACGAGGCGCGCCGTCGCGACGGTCGGGCAGGGCCCGGGGCCGACGATGCGCGCGCCTTCCGTCTGGGTCTGCAGGACGTTCATCGCATGCCTCCCCAGCTCTTCAGCGAGACCCAGGTCTTGCGGTCCAGCCGATACCATTCGACGGGCACCATGCCGCCGACGGCAAGGCTCTGCACCATGCCGGTCGCCTGGAACTGGAAGCCGCACTTCTGGATGACCCGCCGCGAGGGGATGTTCATGACCCGGCAGCGCGCATCGATCTGCTCGATGTCGCGGGTGCGGAAGACCATGTCGATCAGCGCGTGAGCCGCTTCGGTGACATATCCCTGGTTCCAGTAGGGCTCGCCCAACCAATAGCCGAGCTCGACCGTCCGCCCGTCCTCGTGCGGTTCGATCCCGCAGCATCCGAGGAAGGCGCCGTTGTCGGCTTTCGTAATGGCATAGACGCACTTGCCAATCGCGCCGGCGCGTGTGCGTCGCACGAAATCGGCAGCATCCGCGACCGTGTAGGGGTGCGGCATGCGGGCGACCATGTTGGCGATATTGGCGTTGTTGGCGAGATGGGCAAGGGCGTCGATGTCGTCTTCGTGCGGGGCTCTCATGACGAGCCTCTGCGACAGCAAGATCGGGCAATCGGTCCTCGACCGTTCAGGCCTCAGCCGTTCCTTGGGAGACCGTGATTGGCCTTCCCTTAACAATTCGGTCTGCATGGTTCAGTCCTCCAGAGCAAAAAGGGGAGATAAGGTCTTGCCCCATCTCCCCTTTTTTCTTCAGGCCTGAACCTGTAGCGTCAGCCGGGTCGATGAGACGCCGGCTGTTTTAGAGCGCTACCGGCTTATTCCGCTGCTTCCGCTTTCGGGGCTACAGACACGTAGACGCGACCGTTGGCCTTCGTACGGAAATTCACATTGCCAGCCGTAAGGGCGAAGATCGTGTGATCCTTGCCGAGGCCGACATTGGCACCGGGATGCCACTGCGTGCCACGCTGACGGACGATAATGTTGCCTGCGACGACGGCTTCGCCGCCGAACTTCTTCACGCCAAGGCGCTTGGACTCGGAATCGCGACCGTTGCGCGAGGAGCCGCCAGCTTTTTTGTGTGCCATGGGAGTTCTCCTTTACCTGTCCAGATTATTCGGCTGCGGCTTCAGCGGCGGCTTCGGACTTCTTGGAAGCCTTCTTGGCCTTGCCGGCTGCGGCGATGTCGAGAATGCGGACGGTCGTGTTGTGCTGACGATGGCCGCGCGAGCGCTTCGAGTTCTGGCGGCGGCGCTTCTTGAAGGCGATGACCTTCTTGCCACGGCCATGCTCGACGACTTCGGCGGTCACGATGGCGCCTTCGACGAAGGGCGCGCCGATCGTGGCATCGGCGCCGACGCCGACCATCAGCACTTCGGTGAATTCGATCTTGGCGCCTGCGTCACCCGACAGCTTTTCAATCGTCAGGACGTCGTTGGCGGCCACGCGGTACTGCTTACCGCCGGTCTTGATGACTGCGAACATATTTTATCCTTTCATGTTCGTGCCGGCTCTTTGCCTCTGAAGGCAAGGCCGTCTTTTTGTCAGTCGGTAATGGCGATGCATTGGCGCACCGCCGGCTCAAACGATTCCTTGCGGGATAGCCTCTCGGCATGGCACAAAGAACCAACGTAGCGGCACAGGTCGGACCTATGCCACTGCACCTTGCGCAATAGGTGAGGCCATGAAAACTGTCAAGGGGATTTCCGTCACCATGACAAATAGATGAACTTTCCGCGCGCCAGCCCCCTTGCAACCCCGCCCGACACCCGCTATGTACCGCCCGCGCTGAAAAGCGTCGACCCGATGCGGAGAGGTGGCAGAGAGGTCGAATGCACCGCACTCGAAATGCGGCATACCTGCAAGGGTATCGTGGGTTCGAATCCCACCCTCTCCGCCATAATCGCCCGATATTTCGGTTCCCGGCAAGCGCCGCCGAACGGATCGGCGGCACCCTACCTCTTGTTTGGTTTTGTGCATCGTTATCTGCCCATCGGCCTTACCAGCTGAAGTCGTCACGGCTGAGTTCGCCGAGCCGCGTGTCCTCAAGGACCAGATAGTCGTCGCCGGCGCGGATGATGACGTTGTTGCCGGACTGGCTGGCGGCCGCGCGGATGGCCGCATAGCTGTCGAACCGGTCGTAGTGTGAGACGTCGATGCGGTCGTCGCCGTTTTCGAAGTCGGTGATAATGTCGCGGCCGCCGTTGAAGACGAAGACGTCGGCGCCTTCGCCGCCGGTCATCCTGTCGTTTCCGGCGCCGCCGTTCAGAACGTCGTTGCCCTCATGCGCGACGATGCGGTCGTTGCCGGACTGGCCCCAGATCCTGTCGTCGCCCTCGCCGCCAGAGATCACATCGCTGCCGGCCCCGGCATAGATCACGTCATTGCCTTCGCCGCCGCTGATTTGATCGCGACCCCTGCCCGCGACGGCATGGTCGTTGCCCTCGCCGAGAACGAGGCGGTTGTCGCCGTCGCCGGCGCGCAGGACATCGTTGCCGTCCCCGCCCCATAGCTTGTCGTCGCCGCCGCCCGATACGATCCGGTCGTTGCCTTCGCCGCCCCACACGTGATTTCGGCCACTACCCGCATCGATGCGATCGTTGCCTTCCCCGCCATAGAGGAAATCGTTACCGCCATAGCCAAAAAGCAAGTCATCGCCCGAGCGGCCGTAGAGATGGTCTTTCTGGTTCGTACCGACGATACGGTTGTCGTCGTCATTTCCGCGTTTCGTAACCATGTGAAAACTCCTTCGTCGACGGGCAGAATTGCCGTGTTGCGCGGGAGGAACGGGGCGCGTGGCGGCTTATTCCATCGAAGCGGAATTTTTCATTTCTGTCGGGCGCGCCTGCGGCATGGACTTGATGCGCCGCCTCATGGCATAGGGCGCGGGACACGACGAGGCCCGGTTTTTCATGATCCGCATCGAGAACATCAGCAAGTCCAACAGCCACCGCATCCTGTTCATCGAGGCGTCCGCCGCGTTGAACCGGGGGGAGAAGATCGGGCTTGTCGGGCCGAACGGGGCCGGCAAGACAACGCTCTTTCGCATGATCACCGGGCAGGAGGCGCCGGACGAGGGGCAGGTCTCGGTCGAGAAGGTGGTTTCGATCGGCTATTTCAGCCAGGATGTCGGCGAGATGGAAGGCCGCAGCGCCGTCACCGAGGTGATGGACGGGGCAGGGCCGGTGAGTTCGGTCGCCGCGGAGCTGCGCGCGCTCGAAGCGGCGATGGTCGATCCCGACCGGCTTGACGAGATGGACGCGATCATCGAGCGGTATGGCGAGGTGCAGGCGCGTTACGAGGAGCTCGACGGCTACGGATTGGAGAGCCGGGCGCGCGAGGTGCTGGCGGGCCTGAGCTTCAGCCAGGAGATGATGGACGGCGATGTCGGCAAGCTTTCCGGCGGATGGAAGATGCGGGTGGCGCTGGCGCGCATCCTGCTGATGCGGCCGGACGTCATGCTGCTCGACGAGCCGAGCAACCATCTCGATCTCGAAAGCCTGATCTGGCTGGAGCAGTTCCTGAAGAGCTATGACGGGGCGCTGCTGATGACCTCGCACGACCGCGAGTTCATGAACCGCATCGTGACGAAGATCATCGAGATCGATGCCGGCTCGCTCACCACCTATTCGGGCGATTATGCCTTCTACGAGCAGCAGCGGGCGCAGAACGAGAAGCAGCAGCAGGCGCAGTTCGAGCGCCAGCAGGCGATGCTCGCCAAGGAGATCAAGTTCATCGAGCGCTTCAAGGCGCGCGCCTCCCACGCCGCGCAGGTGCAGAGCCGGGTCAAGAAGCTCGACAAGATCGAGCGGGTCGAGCCGCCGCGCCGCCGCCAGGCCGTCATGTTCGAGTTCCAGCCGGCGCCGCGCTCGGGCGAGGACGTCGTCAGCCTCAGGAATGTCGACAAGGCCTATGGCAGCCGGTCCATCTACCGGGATTTCAGCTTCCTCATCCGCCGGAAGGAGCGCTGGTGCGTGATGGGCATCAACGGGGCCGGCAAGTCCACGCTGCTGAAGCTCGTCGCCGGGGCGGTACGCCCCGATACGGGCAGCGTGACGATCGGGGCGAGCGTCAAGGTCGGCTATTTTGCACAGCATGCTATGGATCTGCTCGACGGGGACCTGACCGTCTTCCAGTGGCTGGAGGCGGAGTTTCCGCGCGCGGGGCAGGGGCCGCTGCGCACGCTGGCCGGCTGCTTCGGCTTTTCCGGCGACGACGTCGAGAAGAAGTGCCGGGTGCTGTCCGGCGGCGAGAAGGCGCGGCTGGTGATGGCGGCGATGCTGTTCGATCCGCCGAATTTCCTGATCCTCGACGAGCCGACCAACCATCTCGACCTCGACACCAAGGAAATGCTGATCAAGGCGCTCTCGGAATACGAGGGCACCATGCTCTTCGTGTCGCACGACCGCCATTTCCTCGGCGCGCTGTCGAACCGCGTGCTGGAGCTCAACGGCGACGACGTGCATCAATATCCGGGCGGCTATACCGAATACGTCGCCCAGACCGGCCACGAGGCGCCCGGCCTTCCGAACTGATCGTCCGGCGTGGGGCGGGGTGGCCTCACGCCTTGCCGAGATATTGTTCGTCCGTCACCTGTTCCAGCCAGGTCACGGGCGAGCCGTCCTGCGCTTCGGCGATGGCGACATGGGTCATCGCGGTCCTGTCCGTCGCGCCGTGCCAGTGTTTTTCGCCGGGCGGGAACCAGACGACGTCGCCCGGGCGGATCTCCTCGATCGGCCCGCCCTCGCGCTGCGCCCAGCCGAGGCCGGCGGTGACGATGACGGTCTGGCCGAGCGGGTGGGTGTGCCAGGCGGTGCGGGCGCCGGGTTCGAAGGTGACGATGGCGCCGCCGGCGCGGCCGGGGGCTTCCGCCTTGAAAGGCGTGTCGAGGCGTACCTTGCCGGTGAAGTAGTCGGCCGGGCCTGGCGTCGAGGGGCTGGTGCCGTTGCGCTTGATGTCCATATCCGTCTCCTGATTCTGCTGTGCGGATCCTATACCGGCAAGAGTGCTGGCGGAGCCGCCGGAGACGATTTATGAGAACGGCGCAGGGTTTCAAGGCGGTGTGGAATGGACAAGCGGCGGATCGGGATCGTCGGCGGTGGGCCGGCCGGGCTGATGGCGGCGGAGGTGCTTGCGGCGCGCGGCCATGCGGTGAGCGTGCTGGAAGCCATGCCGACCATCGGGCGAAAGTTCCTGCTGGCCGGAAAGTCGGGCCTCAACATCACCCATTCCGAGCCCTATGACCGTTTCGCCGCCCGCTTCGGCGTGGCGGGCGCGCATCTGCGGCCGGCGCTTGATGCCTTCACGCCCGGGGACCTGCGGGCCTGGGCGGAGGGGCTTGGCACGAAGACCTTCGTCGGATCCTCGGGACGGGTGTTTCCGGTCGCCATGAAGGCCTCGCCGTTGCTGCGGGCCTGGCGGGCGCGGCTGGAAGGGCAGGGCGTCGCCATCCGCGTGCGCCATCGCTGGACGGGATTTGCGCCGGAAGGGTTGCGTTTCGAGACGCCCGAGGGTGTGGCCGTGATGGCGTTCGATGCGGTCCTGCTGGCGCTCGGCGGCGCGAGCTGGCCGCGGCTCGGCTCGGATGCGACCTGGATCGATGGCCTTGCGGAACGGGGCGTCGGCATCGCGCCCTTCCGCCCGGCCAATTGCGGTTTCGACGTGGACTGGTCGCCGGTCTTCGCCGAGCGCTTCGCCGGCGCGCCGGTCAAGGGCGTCACGGCGCAGTCCGCGGCGGGCACGATCCCCGGCGAATTCGTCGTCTCGAAGACGGGTATCGAGGGCAGCCTCGTCTATGCCCATGCGGCGGTTCTGCGCGATGCGCTGGAGGCGTCGGGCGCGGCCTCCCTCACGCTCGATCTTGCACCCGGGCGCAGTCTCGCGCGGCTTGCGGCCGACCTCGCCCGGCAGGGCGGCAAGGCGAGCTTTTCCAGCCGGCTTCGCAAGGGCGCGGGCCTCGACGGGGTCAAGGCGGCCTTGCTGCGGGAATGCGTCCGGGACGTCCAGGCCTTGCCGCCGGATGCGCTGGCCGCGGCGATCAAGGCCCTGGCCATCTCCCTCGTCCGGCCGCGGCCGATCGCGGAGGCGATTTCCGTGGCGGGCGGCATCCGGTTCGATGCCATCGATGCGGACTATGGGCTGAAGGCCCTGCCGGGCGTCTTCGTGGCCGGCGAAATGCTCGACTGGGAGGCGCCGACCGGCGGTTACCTGCTGACGGCCTGCCTTGCGACCGGGCGGGCGGCAGCGGAGGGGATCGACCGCTGGCTATCCAATCGGGCGGATTGAGCCGGCACGGTCAGCTGCGCTTCGGCCGCGTCGGCGCCTGGCCGAGGCTGGCGGCTGCATCCTTCAGGCAGGCGAGGTAGCGATCGCGGTTGGCCAGTCCGTCGTCGCGCGGGGTGACGAGGCACAGCGTGGCGGCGGCATGCCCCTCGTCCATGACCGGCACGGCGAAGCAATGGGTGAAGCTGTCGACGATGCTGTTGAAGGTGAAGAAGCCTTCGTGCCCGGCCTGGCGCACCTCGGTGAGGAAGGCCTGCGGGTCGAGCCATTCGCCGCCCGGCAGCTGGAAATCCTGCGGCGGGATGAAGGCGAGGATCTCCTCGTCCGTCATGTGCGCGACGAGCAGGCGGCCGGAAGCGGTCCACGGGATCGGCACCGACTGGCCGATATCGGTGGAGATGCGGAAGGGCCTTGCGCCCTCGCGCATGTGCACGACGGTGTATTTGTTGCCGTCCAGCATGCAGAATTGCGCGGTCTCGCGCGTTTCGCCGGCCAGCCGCTCCAGCGCCGCCTCGCATTCGCGGGTGAAGTCGAAATGGTTCTCGTAGGCCGCGCCAAGGAAATAGAGTTTCCGCCCGAGATAGACGCGGCCGTCGCCGCCGGTGAATTCCAGGATGCCGTTGCGCAGGAGGAGGTTCACCAGCTCGTAGACCGATGAGCGCGGCGCGCCGATCTGCGCGGCGATCTCGTTCGGCTTCAGCGCCTGCCGCTTCTGGCGCAGGAAATCGAGGATCTCGAAGGCGCGATCGAGTCCCCGGGCCCGCTTGCCGCCTGCATCGTCCGCAATAGCATCCATCTCGTCCGTTCCTGCCTTCGTCCTCGTCACGCTTCTCCCGCCGCCCGGGCGATCTGTCAATCCGCGGCGGCCGGACGTCGTCGCATGCGAAATTTTCGACCTCCCCTTGCGGGGCGGAAAATTCGGCATAAGATCGCATCGTCCATTATAAAGATCATATGTTCAATATATTGGACATTGACGGATGGCAAGCCCGTATCCGCTGCCGCAAAAAAGGGGAACGACATGAAAACGCTTGAAAACAGCCCGACCGTTTCGCGGCGCCGCCGCCTTCTCGCGGGCGCCGCCGCCGCTGCGGCCATCCTTGCCCTTTCGGCCGGCAGCGCCTCGGCCGCCGCCAACTGCATCAAGGGCGACCGCAAGGCGCCCTATACGGTCGGCTGGGCGAACATCTATTCGGTGCCGACCTGGATGAAGCAGACCGAAGGCACGATTGCTGCCGAGGTCGAGGAGCTGAAGAAGGCCGGTCTCGTGAAGGACCTGATGATCACGGACGCGCAGGGCAACGCCCAGACGCAGATCCAGCACATCCAGTCGATGATCGACGCCAATGTCGATGCGATCGTGGTCATCGCCGGCTCCTCCAACGCGCTCGACCGCGTCATTTCGGATGCCTGCGACAAGGGTATCGCGGTGGTGAACTTCGACAGCCTCGTCAACACGGACAAGGTGACGGCGAAGATCAACACCGATTCCAGCGAATGGGGCGCGGGCGCTGCCAAGTGGCTTGCCGACCAGCTCGGCGGCAAGGGCAAGATCATCATCATGAACGGCCCGGCCGGGATTTCCGTCAGCGATGACCGCCGCAAGGGCGCCCAGCCGGTGCTCGACGCCAATCCGGACCTCGAAATCATCACCGAGACCAACACGGAATACAATGTCGCGCCGGCGCAGGAGGCGATGACCAGCCTGCTCTTCGCCAATCCGGAAATCGACGGCGTGCTGTCGCTCGGCGGCGCGATTTCGGCCGGTTCCGTCATGGCCTTCGACCGCCAGGGCCGCGAGCAGGTGCCGATCACCGGCGAGAATGCCCGCCAGTTCCTCGAACTGTGGAAGGAAAAGGGCCTGAAGGGCTGGGCCACCATGCAGCCGAACTGGCTCGGCGCGCTCTCGGTCTACACGGCCGTGCAGGCGCTGGAAGGCAAGGACGTGCCGGCCTTCGTCAAGGTGCCGCTGCCCGTCATCGACGACAGCACCATCGATACCTACCTCGCCCGCGCGGACCAGTTCCCGGCCGACGGCTACATCTACTCGGATTACGACAAGGCGCTGTTCGACAAGCTGCTCGCCCAGTAATCCCGCGCCAGTAACCCGCGAAGGATGCCGTCATGACGGAAACAAGGCCCCTGCTGGAGGCCCGGCAGGTGTTCAAGGGGTTTTTCGGCAATCCCGTTCTGAAGGGCGTCGACATCGCCCTTCATCCGGGCAGGGTCCATGCCCTGCTCGGGGAGAACGGCGCGGGAAAATCCACGCTGATCAATCTCCTTTCCGGCGCTCTCCAGCCGGACAGCGGCGCCATCCTCGTCGATGGCCGGCCGGTCGGGCGTTTCAGCCCGGCCGCCGCCCGCGCCGCGGGCATCGCCGTGGTGCAGCAGGAGCTGAGCCTGACTGCCGACCTGTCGATCGCCGAGAATATCGGGCTCGGCGCCTTTCCGCGCCGTTTCGGCCTCATCGACTATGCCGCGCTTCAGAAGGGCGTGCGGGAGGTCTGCGCCATGGTAGGGCTCACCGAGCCGCTCGACATGCCGGTCGCCGATCTTTCGCTCGGCCGCCGGCAGATGGTGGAGATCGCCAAGGCGCTGTTCCGCAAGCCGCGCGTGCTGATCCTCGACGAACCGACCTCCTCGCTTTCCGCGCATGAGGCCGGCATTCTCGCCCGCCTCATCGGGACGTTGCGCGACCGCGGCACGGCGCTCCTCTACATCTCCCACCGGCTCAACGAGGTGCAGGCGCTCTGCGCCCATGTCACCGTGCTGAAGGACGGCGGCGTCATGGCGGACCAGTCGCTGGCCGGTATCGACGGCGAGGGGCTGGTGCGCCTCATGGTGGGCCGCGAGACGGGCGATCTCTTCCCGCCGCGCCCGCTCGCCGCGCCTGGCGCGACGCGCATCAGTGTCGAAAAATTCTCGGCCGGCCTCGTGCGCGAGATCGGCTTTTCCGCCCGCGCCGGCGAGATCGTCGGCATCGGCGGCCTCGTCGGGCAGGGGCAGGAAGACCTGCTGCTCAGCCTTTACGGCGCCATTCCCGCAAGGGCCGACCATGCCGAGGTCTCCAGCCTTCCCCGCCTGCCCGCCCATGTCGGCGAGGCGAATGCCGCAGGCATCGTCTATGTGCCGGCGGATCGCAAGCATGAGGGGCTGGTCCTGCCCCATTCCATCGCCGCCAATCTCATCCTGCCTTCGCTCGGCCGGCTCGCCCGCCGCGGTTTTCGCGACCGTGCGGCGGAGGCCGGGCTGATCGCCGACCTGGCGCGGCGCCTGACGATCAGGGGCGACGTCGCCCGGCCGGTGCAGGCGCTCTCCGGCGGCAACCAGCAGAAGGTGGCGCTCGCCAAGTGGCTGCCGCTCGATCCGTCCATCCTGCTGCTCAACGATCCGACGCGCGGCGTCGATATCGAGACCAAGCGCGAGATCTACCTCATGCTGCGCGCGTTTGCCGCCGAAGGGCGGCTCGTCATCCTGGCCAGCTCCGATACGCCGGAACTCGTGCATCTGTGCGATCGCGTCGTCGTGCTGCGCGAGGGCCGCGTCGCGGCCCGGCTTTCCGGCGCGGCGATCAGCGAGGAGGCCATCGTCGGCGCCGCCATGGGCATCCACGAACAGGGAGAGGCCGCATGAGCGCTGTTCCGTCCTCCGGCTGGCTTTACGGTGCCATCCAGCGCGGCCGCAATCGCGGCCTCGGCGGCCTCTACCTGGTCGTCGCCGCCTTCCTCGTCCTCTATGCGGTGCTGTTTCCCGGCATCCTCTCCGTCAGCGGCTTTTCCAAGTTCACGCAGAACTGGTTCCCGCTGGCACTTGTCACCATGGCGCAGGCGCTCCTGATGCTGAACGGCGGCATCACGCTTGCCATTGGCCCGCTGGTCAGCCTCGGCGCGGTGATCGCGGCGACGACCATGGGCGGCGCGCTGGGCGTTCCCGGCGGCATCCTCGCCGTCGCGCTTGCCGGCCTTGCCATCGGTGCCGTCATCGGCGCCATCGTGGCGCATCTGCGGCTGCCGGCCATCATCGTCACGCTGGCGGGCTCCTTCATCATCACCGGCGTCGCGCTGATCCTGCTGCCGCGTCCGGGCGGCTTCATTCCGGACTGGCTGTCGACGACGCTGGCCGGCCACACGCCGGTCGCCTTCCTGCTGCTCGTCGCCATCCTCCTTGCCTGGAAGGCGTTCCTGGCGACGCCGCTCGGCATCGGCATCTATGCCGCCGGCGACAACCCGATCGGCGCCTTCCGCTCCGGCGTTCCGGTCGAGCGGGTGAAGATCGTCGCCTTCGCGCTGTCCGGCCTGCTGGCGGCGCTGGCCGGCCTCTTCGTCGCGGCGCAGACGGGCTCGGGCGATCCGGTCATCGGCACGCCCTTCACGCTGAATTCGATCGCGGCCGCCGTGCTCGGCGGCGTCGGCTTCCTCGGCGGCAAGGGCACGATGCGCGGCGCGATCTGCGGCAGCCTGCTGCTCTCGGTCATGATCAACGTCATGTTCTTCCTCGGTTTCCCGCCGGTCGCGCAATATGTCGCGCAGGGCCTGATCATCGTCGGCGCCGTGGCGGTGCCGGAACTCTTGAAGCAATGGAGGGCAAGGCGATGAAGGCCGTGAAAGCCGTGTTCCGCAATCCGCCGCTCCTGACCTTCCTCCTGGTGGCCCTCGTCTGGCTCGTCGCCAGCCTCACGCTGCGCGGTTTCGGCGCCTATGGGCACCTGCGCTATCTCCTGGAGCTTGCCGCCGTCATCGGCATCGTCGCAGCCGGGCAGACGCTGGTCATCCTGATGGGCGGCATCGACCTCTCCGTCGGGGCGGTCATCACCGTCACGGCGATCCTGCTGCCGCTGATCTCGCCGGCCGCCGACCCGACCGGCCTCGTCGGCATCGTGCTCGCCCTTGCCCTCGCCACCGGCATCGGCCTCCTCAACGGGGCGGGCGCGGCCTATCTGCGCGTGCCGCCGATCATCATGACGCTCGCCATGGCGACGTTTCTCCAGGGGCTGCTCGTCATCGTCGCGGGCGGCAGCGCCGTCACCGTCAGCAATCCGGCGGTCATCCTGCTCGGCCAGGCCCGTCCCCTCGGCATTCCCGCCGGCATCCTTCTCTGGATCGTCGTCTCGGTCGTCGTGCTCCTCATCATCCACCGCATGCCGCTCGGCGCGCGCTTCCTCGCGCTTGGGGCCAATCCGCTGGCCGCGCGGCTTTCCGGCGTCAGCGTGGCCAGGAACACGCTGCTCCTCTATGCGCTGTCCGGCTTCTTTGCGGGGCTTGCCGGCATCCTGGTGCTCGGCATGAACCGGCAGGGCTATGTCGGCATCGGCGATCCCTATCTCCTGATGTCGATCGCCGCCGTCGTGCTCGGCGGCACCTCCATCCTCGGCGGGCGCGGCACCTATGCCGGCACCATTCCCGGCGCCATCCTGCTCGTCACCACCACGGCGCTGATCACCGTCGTCAATGCCTCGCCGGGCTGGCGCTCCATCATGTTCGGTTCGCTGATCCTCGGGCTCCTGCTCATCTCCGGCCGCGAGGCGCGACGATGACGGTGCGCTATGACGGGCCGGTGATCGACCCGCACCATCATCTCTGGGACCTCTCGCTGAAGCGTCACCCCTGGCTGGAAAAGGCGCGGACGGAGGGCGGGGAAATGGTCTATGGCAGCCTTGCGCCGATCCTGCGGGACTACGGTGTGGAAGACTACCGCCGGGATGCGGCGAACCAGAACGTGGTGGCCAGCGTGCATGTCGAGGCCGGCTGGTCCGACGCCCATCCGCTGGAGGAAAGCCGCTGGCTTGCCGGTCTCGACCGGACGTCCGGCGTCGCGAAGCGCTGCATTGCCCGCGTTCCGCTCGACAGCCCGGACGCCGCCCGCCTGATCGAGGCGGAGGCGGCCAATCCCGACGTCGCCGGCATCCGCGATATCGTCAGCTGGCATCCGGAGCCGGCAAAGAGCTTCGCCTCCCGCGCCCACCGCATGGCCGATCCCGCCTGGCGCGCCGGCTTATCCCATCTCGCCCGGCACGATCTCGTCTTCGACCTCATGCTCTATCCCTGGCAGATGGACGAGGCGCTCGATCTCGTGCGCGCCTTTCCGCAGACGCTCTTCGTGCTCAACCATGGCGGCAGCCCGGCCGATCGCAGCGCGGAGGGCATGGCGCTCTGGCGTGATGGCCTTGCGGCCCTCGGCCGCGAGCCGAATGTGAGGCTGAAGATTTCCGACCTCGTCGCCTATGATAATGACTGGACGCCGGAAAGCCTGCACCCGGTGATCGCGCATTGCCTCGCCTGTTTCGGCCCTCGCCGGGCGATGTTCGCCAGCGATTTTCCCGTCGCCGGCCTGCACGCCTCGTTCGACGCGATCTACGCCGTCTTTCGCGCCGCGGCCGGTCCGCTGTCGCTCGATGAACAGCGCGCCCTCTTCTTCACGACCGCCAACGACACCTATCGCCTCGGGATCGCCGATCCCGTCGCGGCCAAGGGAGAAAACCATGGCTGACCTTTCCGTGACCGGACCGGACAATCCGGTGATCGACGATCGTATCCGCGGCTTTCCGCCGGGCCAGGCGGCCCTGCCGCTCGATGCTGTCGGGGCGCAGGGCTGGAAGCCCTATGACGGCGCGATGGCCCTGCCGCTGATCTCGCTCGACCGGGAGGCTTTTGCCGGCAATGTCGCGCTGATGATGGATTATGTGCGCGATCACGGTATTGCCATCGCGCCCCATGCGAAGACGCCGATGTCGGCGGCGCTCGCCGGCGCGCTGCTCGCGGCCGGCGCCTGGGGCACCACGGTGGCCGATATCCGCCAGGCCGCCGTGCTGCTGAAGGCCGGCCAGCGCCGGCTGATCCTCGCCAACGAGATCGGCGGTGCGGCGGCCGCGCGCCGGCTCGCGGCGCTTGCCGCAAACCATCCCGATGCGGTACTGCATGTCTTCGTCGATTCGGTCGATCTGGTCGAAGCCCTGCGGGCCGCCTGGCAGGGGCGCAAGGGTCTCCCGCCGCTCGGCCTCCTCGTCGAGCTCGGGGCGGGCCGCGCCGGGGCACGCAGCGCCGAAGCGGCGGGCGCGATCCTCGATGCCATCCTCGCCGCGGAAACGCCCGCCTTCCGGCTCACCGGCATCGCGACCTATGAGGGCGCCGCCGCAACGGCGGACGCGGAAGAGACCCTGCGCCGGATCGACGGGCTGGTGGCGATGACGGCAGCCTTCCTGCCAGAGGTCCGCGCCCGGGTCGGCGATGCGCGGCCGCTGATCGTCACGGCGGGCGGCTCGGTCTTCTTCGACCGGGTGGTGGCCGGCCTCTCCGCCGCCGTCGCCGCCGATCCCGACAGCCGGCTCGTGCTGCGCAGCGGCGCGATCTTCTTCCATGACCACGGCGTCTACGAGCGCGGCCTTGCCGGGCTGGATGCCCGCGCGGGCTTCCGCTTCGGCGGTGAGGTCCGCTCGGCCGGCAGCGGCTTCAGGCCGGCGCTGCGGGTCTGGGCCGAGGTGCTCTCGCTGCCCGAGCCGGGCCTTGCGATCTGCGGCATGGGCCTGCGCGATGTCGCGATGGACCAGGGCCTGCCGCGGCCGCTGGCGCTCTATCGCGACGGCGCGCCGCTTGGCCGCCTTGCCGGGGCCGACGTGCTCCGCCTCAACGACCAGCATGCCTTTGTTTCGCTTCCCGCCGGCAGCGACATGCGCATCGGCGACGTGGTCGAGTTCGGCATCTCGCATCCCTGCACCTGCCTCGACCGGCACGCGATCCTCTATGGCCTTGCCCCCGACCACACGGTCACGGCGGCCTATCCCACCAGCTTCGGCTGATCCTCCCAAGAAGAAAGGAAATACTCCATGATCCAGCGTTACCAGAAGGGTTCGCGCATGAGCCAGGCCGTCAGCTATGGCGGGCTCGTCTATATTGCCGGCCAGGTCGCGGAGAACCGCAAGGCCGGCCTCGAGGACCAGACGCGCGACGTGCTCGGCAAGATCGACGCCCTTTTGAAGGAAGCCGGCACGGATCGCTCGAAACTGCTCGCCGTCAATGTCTTCCTGCCGGCGATCGTCGATTTCGAGGCGATGAACGGCGTCTATGATGCCTGGATCGATCCCGAAAACCCGCCGGCCCGCGCCTGCGTCGAGGCCCGCCTTGCCGATCCGGACCTGCGCGTCGAGATGACCGCCGTCGCCGCGCTCTGACACCCCCGCCCGAACTGGAGCTCCCCATGCACAGCGGCCTCGTCAATCCGATCGATCTTTCCCGGGACGGCCGGCAGGCCGGGCATCTCGCCATCCCCTATTCGATCGACCGCTCGCCCTATTACCAGATCCGCATCCCCATCCTGCGGCTGAAGAACGGCGAGGGACCGAGCCTGTTGCTGATGGCGGGCAATCACGGCGACGAATACGAGGGTGAGCTCCAGCTCGGGCGGCTGATGCGCCGGCTCGACGTGACGAAAATCCGCGGCGCCGTCACCATCCTGCCGATGGCCAACCTGCCGGCGGTGATGGCGGCGCGGCGCTGCTCGCCCTTCGACGGCGGCAATCTCAACCGCGCCTTTCCCGGCGATCCGGCCGGCACGCCGACGGCGCGGCTGGCGCATTTCCTCGGACACGAGCTTTTCCCGCATCACGACGCGGTGCTCGACCTGCATTCGGGCGGCATCTCCATGGCGCATCTGCCCTGCACGCTGATCGAGCGGCAGGCGGATGCCGCGCGCTTTGCGCGCTCGGTCGCGCTGATGCGGGCGATGGGCGCCGCGCATGCCTTCATCGCCGACAACGGGCCGGCGGCGCCGACCTCGATGGGCGCGGCGGGACGCGCCGGCACGATCGGCCTTTCCGGCGAATTCGGCGGCGGCGGCACGGTGACGCCGGAGAGCATGGCGTTCACGGCGGCGGCGATCGACCGGCTGCTCATGGCACTCGGCATTGCGAAAGAGCCGGTGCTGTCGCGAGCCCCTCTCGCGGCGCCGCCGGCGCTGCAGCTCCTGTCGCTGTCGCGGCACAGCCAGGGCATCTATGCGGACCGGCGCGGCTGGTTCGAGCCCGCCGTGCCGCTCGGCGCGACCGTCTCGGCGGGCGATCTTGCCGGCTGGTATCACGATCTCGAACGGCTGGAGCAGCCGGAGGAGGAATTGCAGTTTGCCGAAAGCGGCATCGTCATCTCCCACCGGCTGCATTGCGACAGCCAGGCCGGCGACTGCCTGATCCAGGTCGCCGAGCCGATCGACGGCTGAGCCCTCAGGTGATCGCGCCGACGGCTTCCTTCACCCAGTCGAGGCGCTTTGCCGGAATGAGCCCGTAATTGTAGAAGTTCACGCCGTCGGCGCCGGCCTCGACGGCGGCCTTCGCGCGGGCGGAAAGGATGGCCGGGCCATCGACCTCGGGATAGAAGACGCGCAGCCCCAGCCCCAGGAACTTGCCCGGGCCGAGCATCGCCCGGCCGGTGCGGATGACGTCGCCGACGGCCTCCGGCGCCATGTCGTAGCAGCACAGGATCGCGCCGTCGCAGAGCTTTGCGACAGCCTCGAGGTCGACGCCGCCGAGCCAGCCGTCCTTCAGGTCGATCAGCACGATGCGCGTCGCCGGGTCGGCGGCCGCCTTGATCTCGCCGATCAGGCTCGTCACCGGCTCGGTGCGCCAGGCGAGGAAGGCGTGCAGTTCGGGGTGATCGCGGAAGGCGTCGATGCCGGCGGCGGGGAAATCGGGGAACTGCTTTTCCGGCACCGCACGCTCGCACAGTTCGGCGATGAAGCACGCCACCGTTTCTTGCGCGCCGTCCACCGGTATGCCGGCCTTCCGGGCGCGGGTGGTGCAATGGTCGCAGAAGCAGAGCGACAGGAGGAAGTCGTCCTCGGCATTGAGGCCGACGCCGTCCTTCTCATGGTGGTATTCGTGGGCAAAGCCCATGAAGTTGGGGCTTTCCAGCTCCAGCATGTCCGGCCTGTGGTTCACCGTGATGTCGCGCACCAGCGTCACGACATAGTCGCGCGCCGCCGGGCTGGAGGGGCAGAGATTGTAATGGTTGGCATTGCCGAAGGCGTTGCGGGTCACGTGATCGGGATGCAGCATGCCGAGGCGGGTATTGTGCAGGCAGACCGTCCAGCAGGAGACGGCAAGGCCGGTCGTCGCGCGCGCTTTTGTCAGCGCGTCCAGCATGTCGCCGCGGTCAGTGACGTTTTGCGCCATCAGGGGGCGGATTTCCTTGCCCTGCCACAGCGCTTCGTCCGGCCGGAAATAGACGGTGCCGTCTTCCGGGAAGTAGGCCTTCTGCCGCGGGCTGCGCGGCTGGAGGAAGCGGCCGGCATGGTAGGCGGTCGCAAGGCTCACCGTGTTGAGGCCGGCCCGGCCGGAAAGATCGGCGGCGAACGCCTGCAATCCCTGGTCCTGGATGTCCCAGGGATAGGTCCACATGGAAAGATGCATGGCGTGCTCCCGGCGAATCTGTCCATTTTATAGAACATCTGTCCATAATAGTGTCCAGAAGGATTTTCGATGCGGTGCCGCACGGCTTGCATCGCTGCTTGCATTGCTGAAAGAATCCGCCGGTTGCGTCCATCAGGCCGGATGCTCCGGGCGCTTCCGCCGCGCGCCGGAATGGTCCCGTTGGTATTTTCGACGCACTGAATGTCGCGAACCGGAGGGATTCCTTGCAAGAGCGGGGGTAGCTTCTCGCCATTGCAGGGGCTTGCGCGAAGGCAAGCGGCCTGAAATATGCGCCAAGCCGTCCATGCGGCGTATGAAAGGGGATCCGCCGGTGCCAGCCCTCCGCATCGGCCGAACGCGAGAAACGAACCGATGAAGACCTATGTGCTGACCGTATCGTGCCAATCGACCCGCGGCATTGTCGCCGCGATTACCGGCTACCTCGCCGAGAAGGAGTGCAACATCGTCGACAGTTCGCAGTTCGACGACCAGGAGACGGGCCTGTTCTTCATGCGCCTGACCTTCAAGAGCGAAGGCGGCGCAAGCCAGGACGATATCGACGCGGGCTTTGCGCCGGTCGCCAAGGCCTTCGCCATGGCCTACGAGTTCCACAACAGCGACGAGCGCATGAAGGTGCTGCTGATGGTCTCGCGCTTCGGCCATTGCCTGAACGACCTGCTCTACCGCTGGAAGATCGGCGCGCTGCCGATCGACATCGTCGGCGTCGTCTCGAACCATTTCGATTACCAGAAGGTCATCGTCAACCACGACATCCCCTTCCACCACGTCAAGGTGACGAAGGAGAACAAGCCGCAGGCCGAGGCGCGGCTGATGGAGATCGTCGAGCAGTCGGGCGCCGAGCTGATCGTGCTCGCCCGCTACATGCAGGTGCTGTCGGATGCGGTGTGCAAGAAGATGTCGGGCCGGATCATCAACATCCACCACTCGTTCCTGCCGTCGTTCAAGGGGGCGAACCCGTACAAGCAGGCCTTCGAGCGCGGCGTGAAGCTGATCGGCGCGACGGCGCACTATGTGACGGAGGACCTCGACGAGGGTCCGATCATCGAGCAGGACGTGGCGCGCATCACGCATGCGCAGTCGGCGGACGACTATGTGTCGATCGGCCGGGACGTGGAGAGCCAGGTTCTGGCCCGCGCGGTGCATGCCCATATCCACCACCGCGTCTTCATGAACGGCAACAAGACCATCGTCTTCCCGCCCAGCCCCGGTTCCTATGCCTCCGAGCGCATGGGCTGAGCCGAAAGACGACGAAAGGCCGGCGAAACGCCGGCCTTTTCATATTCGGGA
Organism: Shinella sp. WSD5-1; assembly: GCF_963942435.1. Lineage (GTDB taxonomy): Bacteria > Pseudomonadota > Alphaproteobacteria > Rhizobiales > Rhizobiaceae > Shinella > Shinella yambaruensis. Next base: position 453,689 of record NZ_OZ012596.1, on the reverse strand, counting down.
ACGTCTGCGATGGCCTCAGTGGCTTGCCGGCAGGCGCGGCAGGAAGATGGTGAGGATGCCGAGCAGCGGCATGTAGGAGCAGACCTGGTAGACGAAGTTGATGCCGTGGCTGTCGGCGAAGATGCCGAGCACCGCCGCGCCGAGGCCGCCCGCCCCGAAGGCGAAGCCGAAGAAGATGCCGGCGATCATGCCGACGCGGCCCGGGATCAGTTCCTGCGCGAAGACGACGATGGCGGAGAAGGCGGAGGAGAAGATCAGCCCGATCAGCACCGTCAGCACGCCCGTCCAGAACAGGTTCGCATAGGGCAGCATCAGGGCGAAGGGGATGACGCCGAGGATCGAGAACCAGATGACGAAGCGCGCGCCGAACCGGTCGCCGATCGGCCCGCCCATGAACACGCCGAGCGCCGAGGCGCCGAGGAAGAGGAACAGCATGAGCTGCGCATCGCGCACGCCAAGGCCGAAATTCTCGATCGTGTAGAAGGTGAAATAGCTCGATATGCTGGCGAGATAGGCGTTCTTCGTCGTCGTCAGCAGCACCAGCACGGCAAGCGCCCAGGCGACGCGGCCGCGCGGCAGCGGCAGCGCGCGGCTGACGGCGGGACGGCCGGCGGCAAGCCGCCGCTCGCCGGCATACCAGTTGCCGACCCAGGTGAGGATGACCATGCCGAGGAGCGCGACCGCCGAGAACCAGGCGACGCTCGTCTGGCCGAAGGGCAACACGATGAAGGCCGCGAGCAGCGGCCCGATCGCCGTGCCGGCATTGCCGCCGACCTGGAACATCGACTGTGCAAGCCCGTGGCGGCCGCCGGAGGCAAGGCGGGCGACGCGCGAGGATTCCGGGTGGAAGATCGCCGAGCCGAGGCCGATCAGGCAGGCGCCGAAGACCAGGACCGGGAAGCTGTGCGCATAGGCGAGCATGATGAGGCCGACGAAGGTGCTGCCCATGCCGACCGGCAGCGAGAAGGGCATCGGCCACCGGTCCGTCACGATGCCGACGGCCGGCTGCAGCAGCGAGGCGGTGACCTGGAAGGCCATGGTCAGAAGGCCGATCTGCACGAAATCGAGCGCGTAGTTTTCCTTCAGCAGCGGATAGAGCGACGTCAGCAGCGACTGCATGATGTCGTTCAGCATGTGGCAGGCGCTGACGGCGACGATGATGGAATAGGTGGTGGTGGCGGCGCTGCGGGGCGCTGCGGGAACGACTGTCGACATGGTGGCCTCGAATGATACGCGCAAATTCCGCGTCATGGCTGCTTCCCATACAGGGATTGCCAGCGGCCTGCTTTCGTGCTGAGGTCCATTTCTTACGCGAGTGGGCCAAAGATGGAAAAACTGACCGATGCGCGCCGCAAGGCGCTCGATGACGACCACATCCGCAACCTTTCCCGCATGGAACAGGCGAATACGGATGTCCTGATCCACAGTTCGGAGATTCCGGGCGGTTATACGGTGCCGCCGCACCGCCATCGCCGCACGCAGTTCCTGTGCGTCTTCGCCGGCGTGGTGCTGGTGGGGACGGAGCGCGGGCGCTGGATGATTCCGCCCGGCCATGCGCTGCTCATTCCGCGCGGTCTCGAACATTCCGTCGAGATGCTCAGCGATGTCAGCATGCGCTCGGTCTATATCTATTCGCCGGAAGGCCGGGCCGCCTCGTTGGTTCCCACCGTGCTGGAGGTCACCGACCTTGCCCGCCAGCTCATCACGGAAACCGTCCGGCAGGATGACCTGGCGGAGGACCGCGGGCGCAGCGAACTCGTCATGGCGCTGCTGCTCGACGAGATCGGCCGCCTGCCGGAGCGCCGGCTCGGCCTGCCCTTTCCGGCAAGCGGCCGGCTGGCCGAACTCTGCCGGGATTTCGTCGAACAGCCCTCGCCGGTGGCCAAGATCGACGATTGGGCACGGCGCTTGAACATGAGCCGGCGCACCTTCACGCGCTTCTTCCGGCAGGAGACGGGCGTCAGCTTCGTCACCTGGCGCCAGCAGGCCTGTCTTTTCGCCTGCCTGCCGCGCCTTGCCGCCGGCGAGCCGGTGACGCGCGTGGCGCTCGATGCCGGTTATGAGAGCGTGCCGGCCTTCACCACCATGTTCAAGCGCATGCTGGGGGCCTCGCCGCGCGCCTATCTGACCAGCCGCGCGGCCGCCTGAGTCTCAAAAAGACCGGCAAAGGACGCGATCCGGGGACTGTTTTCCGCCGGCTTTTGGGATTAGGAAGAGGTGCGGGACCCAATTCGGGCCGCGAACCGGGAGCGCGGGGTCGCACGGGAGACGGACTTTGAGAAAGATACTGGTCATCGGGATCGGCGCGGGCAATCCCGAGCACATGACCGTTCAGGCGGTGGGTGCGCTGAACCGGGCGGATGTGCTGCTCATTCCGACGAAGGGCGACGAAAAGGCCTTTCTGGCCGATGCGCGCCGCGAGATCTGCGACCGGTTCCTTGAGAATGCGCGCTGCCGCATCCTCGACTATGCCGTGCCGGTGCGCCGCGCCGACGGCAGCTACGAGGACGGCGTCAACGACTGGCACCGCGCCATCGCCGCCATCTACGAACGCACCCTTCTTGACGACGTCGGCGAGGACGAGACGCTCGGCCTGCTCGTCTGGGGCGATCCGATGCTCTATGACAGCACATTGCGCATCGTCGATCATGTGCGCGCCGCCGGCCGCGTCGCCTTCGAGATCGAGGTCATTCCCGGCATCAGCAGCGTCCAGGCGCTTTGCGCCGGCCATGCCATCACGCTCAACCGCATCGGCCTGCCCGTCGAGATCACCACCGGCCGCCGCCTCGCGGAGGCCTGGCCGGGCGCCGCGCGCGATGCACTCGTCATGCTCGACGGCGTCGAGGCCTTCCGCACGGTGGAGGATCCGGAGGCGGACATCTGGTGGGGCGCCTATCTCGGCACGCCGCACGAGATCCTGCTGTCCGGCCGGCTTGCCGATATCGCCGACACCATCAGCGAGACCCGCCGCAAGGCGCGCGCGGCGCACGGCTGGATCATGGACACCTACCTGATCCGCCGCCCAGCACCCGAGGCGGAGGAGGGCGCGGCATGACGGCGACCTCAGCGATACTTCCGGGCGAAGCCGGTGCGTTGCGGCGCGGCGCCTGCCCCTCCATCGCCGCCCCGATGCGGACCGGCGACGGCCTTCTGGTGCGCCTGCGCCCCGTCGCGACGGCCCTGACGGCACAAGACCTCCTTGCCCTTGCCGATCTGGCGCGGGCGCACGGCAACGGCCTCATCGAGATCACCGCGCGCGGCAATCTCCAGCTTCGCGGCCTTACCGAAGCCTCCGTTCCGCATCTTGCCGCCGGCCTTGCCGCGGCCGGCATTACCCCGCAGACAGGCGTTGCCATCGAGGTGCCACCGCTCGCCGGCATCGACCCGGCCGAGCTTGCCGACGCCGCGCCGCTTGCCGATGCGCTGCGCGCAGCCCTTGCAGATGCCGCCCTGGCGCCCAAGCTTGCTATCGTCGTCGATGGCGGGGGCGTGCTTTCCCTTGCCGACATGGTCGCCGATATCCGCCTCGACGCCGTCGCCGGCGCACAGGGCCTTGCCTGGCGGCTTTCCGTCGGTGGTGATCGCGCCACGGCGATGGCCGTTGCGCTGCTGCCCGGCGAAAGGGCCGTCGAAGGCGTGATGACGGTCGCCGCCGCCCTTGCCGCCACCGGGCCGGCGGCGCGGGGACGGGATCTCGATCCGGCGCTGCTGGCGGCCGCGCTCCGTGCGGATCCGGTACCGCCGCTTTCCGCCGCTTCACCCGTCCATCCGCTCGGCGCGCACCGGATCGGCGCCGAAACGGTGCTGGGGCTCGCCCCGGCCTATGGCCAGATCCATGCCGACCGGCTTGCCGCGCTGGTGCGCGCGCTTGCCGGCTGCGGCGCGACGGAATTCCGCCTTGCGCCGCACCACACGCTGCTGGTGCGTGGGCTCCGTGCGGAAGCGCTTGCCGCCGCGCAGGCCTGTGCGATGCGGGAGCGCGTCTGGAGCACGCAGGATGCGCCCGGGCGGGCCGTCTCCGTCTGTGCCGGTGCCGCCGGCTGCGCCGCGGCCAGCTTCGATACCCATGCCGTCGCCGATGCCCTCGTGGCGGAGGCGGGCGATCTCCTGGACGGCTCCTTCGACGTGCATGTCTCCGGTTGCCCGAAGGGCTGCGCCCATCCGGCCGCCGCCGCCGTCACGCTGTGCGGCACCGCCGCCGGTGTCGGCCTTATTCTTGATGGACGCGCGGGCGATGCCGCCGCGGCGATCCTGCCCGCCGATGCGCTGCGGCCCGCTCTCACCCGTCTCGGCGCCCTCCTGCGCGCGCGTCGTGCGGAAGGCGAGACGGCCGGAAACCTCATCGACCGCACCACGCCCGCCCTTCTTGCTTCCGCTTATCAAGGCCAACAATGACCGATTACGACTACATCAAGGATGGCACGGCCATCTATGAGAAATCCTTCGCGATCATCCGCGCGGAAGCCGATCTTTCGCGCTTTTCCGAAGAGGAGTCGGATGTCGCCGTGCGCATGGTCCATGCCGCCGGCCTCGTCGAGGCGGCGCCGCATTTCGTCTTCGCGCCCGGTTTCGTCGCGGCGGCGCGCGGTGCGCTCCAGGCCGGTGCGCCGATCTTCTGCGATGCCGAGATGGTCGCGCGCGGCGTGACGGCAGCGCGCCTGCCGGCCGGCAACGACGTGCTCTGCATGCTGCGCGATCCGCGCACGCCCGACATTGCCCGGGACATCGGCAATACGCGCTCGGCCGCGGCCATCCGCCTCTGGCTCGATCGCCTCGCCGGCTCCGTCGTCGCCATCGGCAATGCACCGACGGCGCTGTTCTACCTGCTCGAACTCCTGCGGGATGGCGCGCCGAAACCGGCGGCGATCCTCGGCATGCCGGTCGGCTTCGTCGGCGCCGCGGAATCCAAGGATGCGCTCGCCGAGAATTCCTATGGCGTGCCCTTCGCCATCGTGCGCGGCCGCCTGGGCGGCAGCGCCATGACGGCAGCGGCGCTCAATTCGCTGGCGAGGCCGGGACTGTGAACATGGTGGCGAGGGTGACGGGACGACTTTACGGCGTGGGCACGGGACCGGGCGATCCGGAACTCCTGACCCTGAAGGCGGTGCGGGCGATCGGCGAGGCGGATGTGCTCGCCTATTTCGCCAAGGCCGGCCGCGGGGGCAATGGGCGGGCGATCGTCGAGGGCCTGTTGAAGCCCGGCATGGCGGAGCTGCCGCTCTACTATCCGGTGACGACGGAAATCGACAAGGACCACGACGACTACAAGCGCCAGATCACTGCCTTCTACGACGCCTCGGCCGCCGCCGTCGCGCAGCACCTTGCCGCCGGCCGCACGGTCGCCATCCTCTCGGAAGGCGATCCGATGTTCTACGGCTCCTACATGCACCTGCATGTGCGGCTCGCCGACCGTTTCCCGACCGAGGTCATTCCCGGCATCACGGCCATGTCCGGCTGCTGGTCGCTGTCGGGGCTGCCGATCGTGCAGGGCGACGACGTGCTCTCCGTGCTGCCGGGCACGATGGGCGAGGCGGAACTGTCACGCCGCCTCGTCGACACCGAGGCCGCCGTCATCATGAAGGTCGGCCGCAACCTGCCGAAGATCCGCCGGGCGCTGGCAAGCGCCGGGCGGCTCGGCGAGGCGATCTATGTCGAGCGCGGCACCATGCCGACGAGCCGGTCCATGCGGCTTTCCGAGAAGCTCGACGACACCGCGCCCTATTTCTCGCTGGTCCTCGTGCCGGGCTGGAGCAGCCGCGCATGACCGGCCGGCTTTTCGTGATCGGCACCGGGCCGGGCAATCCGGACCAGATGACGCCGCAAGCACGGCAGGCGGTCGAGGCCGCGCGCGAATTCTTCGGCTATTTCCCCTATATCGACCGGCTGAACCTCCGGCCGGACCAGATCAAGGTCGCCTCCGACAACCGCGAGGAACTGAACCGGGCCGAGGCTGCGCTGAGACGGGCGGCCGAGGGTGTCGATGTCTGCGTCGTCTCGGGCGGCGATCCCGGCGTCTTCGCCATGGCGGCCGCCGTCTGCGAGGCGATCGATGCGGGGCCGGACGAATGGAAGAGGGTGGATCTCACCATCGTGCCCGGCGTCACCGCCATGCTGGCGGTCGCCGCGCGCATCGGCGCGCCGCTTGGTCACGATTTCTGCGCCATCTCGCTGTCCGACAACCTGAAACCCTGGGAGGTCATCGAGACGCGGCTGCGCCTCGTGTCCGGGGCCGGCCTCGTGATCGCGCTCTACAACCCGATCAGCAAGGCGCGCCCCTGGCAGCTCGGCCGGGCCTTCGAGATCCTGCGCGAGACGCTGCCGGCCGCAACACCCGTCGTCTTCGGCCGCGCCGCGGGCCGGCCGGACGAGCGCATGCTGGTCATGCCGCTCGGCGAGGCCGAGGCGGAGCGTGCCGACATGGCGACCTGCGTCGTCATCGGCTCGCCGGCAACGCGCGTCATTTCCCGCCCGGGCCTGCCGGACCTCGTCTATACGCCGCGCTTCCTCGAAGAGCCGACGAGATGATCGGCGAGCCGCACCGCATCCTCGACGGTTCCCGCGTGGTGGCTATCGCGCGCTTCCGCCCGCTCGACCAGAACGACGGGCAGGCCGAGAATGCGCGCGGCGACGATCTTGCCATAGGTGGCGTCGCCGCCGGAATTCTTGCTGACGACGACATCGATGCGATGGTCGCGCAGAAGTTCGACCTCCGCTTCCACGGCAAACGGGCCGCGGGCGAGCAGGTAGGCGACGTCGGGGGCGGCAAGCGGCGGATCGACGGGATCGACGCTGCGCACGAGATAGTGGTGCTGCGGCGCGGCATCGAAGGCCTTCGCCTCCTGGCGGCCGATGGCGAGGAACACGCGACGCGGTGCTTCGCCGAGCGCGCTGACCGCCTCGGCCATCGTGGCGACGCACGTCCAGCGGTCGCCCTCCACCGCATCCCAGCCGCGCCGCTCCAGCCGCAGCAGCGGGATGCCGGTCGCCGCGCTGGCGGCGCGGGCATTGGCGGAGATCTGCCGGGCGAAGGGATGCGTCGCGTCGATCAGGAGATCGATGGAATTCTCGCAAAGATAGGCCGAAAGTCCCTCGACGCCGCCGAAGCCGCCGGTACGGACGGGCACGGGCTGCGGCACGGGATCGAGCGTGCGGCCGGCGAGCGACAGCGTGACGGCAAGATCGGCCCTGCCGGCGAGCGCACCGGCAAGGTCGCGCGCCTCCGCCGTGCCGCCCAAGATGAGGATGCGTCGCTTGTCCACGCCTGATCAGCCCCTTTCGACAGCCGCTCCCTGGCTTTCCATCGTCGGGATCGGCGAAGACGGTCTAGCCGGTCTCGGCGATGAGGCCAAGGCCGCGATCGGCCGCGCCGAAATCGTCTTCGGCGGCGCGCGGCACCTGGAGCTAGCCGACGCGGCGATCCGCGGCGTGCGCCACGGCTGGCTCAGCCCCTTCGAACGCTCGGTGGAGGCGGTTCTGGCCGCGCGGGGCCGGCCCGTCGCCGTGCTCGCCTCGGGCGATCCGTTCTTCTACGGCGTCGGCGTCACGCTTTCCCGGCGCATCGCGCGGGCGGAGATGCGCGTCTTCCCGGCGCCCTCCGCCTTCAGCCTTACCGCATCGCGCATGGGCTGGGCCCTGCAGGACACGGTCTGCGTTTCGCTGCACGGCCGTCCCGTCGATCTCATCCGCCCGTACCTCCACCCCGGCTGCCGCATCCTGGCGCTGACCTCGGACAGCGACGGGCCGGCGGTGCTTGCCGCCCTGCTGACGGAAAGCGGTTTTGGCGGCTCGGCGCTGACCGTGCTGGAAGCGCTCGGCGGCGCGCGGGAGCGGGTGAGCCACCATCAGGCCGGCCGGTTCGCCCTCGACGGAGCTGACATGCTGAATGTCTGCGCGGTGGAGGTTGTCGCCGGAGATGGCGCGCGGGTGCTCGCCTGCACGCCGGGCCTCGACGACGGACTGTTCGAGCATGACGGCCAGATCACCAAGCGCGAGGTGCGTGCGCTGACGCTCTCCGCACTTGCGCCGCGCCGCGGCGAGCTTCTCTGGGATATCGGCGCTGGCTCGGGCTCGATCGGCATCGAATGGATGCTGGCCGATCCGTCGCTCCGGGCCATCGCCATCGAGGGCCATGCGGAGCGGGCCGCCCGCATCCGCCGCAATGCCGGGCGCTTCGGCGTGCCGGGCCTTGCCGTGGTCGAGGGGGCGGCGCCGGAGGCGCTTGCGGGACTTGCCGCGCCGGACGCGATCTTCATCGGCGGCGGCGGCAGCGAGGCGGGCGTCATGCCGGCGGCGATCGGCGGCCTGAAGCCGGGCGGCCGACTTGTCGCCAATGCGGTGACGACGGAAATGGAAGCCGTGCTCCTCGCCCAGCATGCCCGGCTCGGCGGTTCGCTGATCCGGATCGACATCGCGCGCGCATCGCCCGTCGGGCAGATGACGGGCTGGCGGCCGGCCATGCCGGTCACGCAGTGGACGTGGGCGAAGCCGGCGCAACCTATCGAGGACGAGGAATGACCGTTCACTTCATCGGCGCCGGCCCCGGCGCTGCCGATCTCATCACCGTGCGCGGCCGCGATCTCATCGGCGCCTGCCCGGTCTGCCTCTATGCCGGTTCCATCGTGTCGCCGGAGCTCCTGCAATATTGCCCGCCGGGCGCGCGCATCGTCGATACGGCGCCGATGTCGCTCGACGAGATCGAGGCGGAATATCTGCGCGCCGCGGCGGCGGGCGAGGATGTGGCGCGGCTGCATTCCGGCGATCTCTCGGTCTGGAGCGCCGTCGCCGAGCAGATCCGCCGGCTGGAAAAGCACGGGCTCGCCTATACGCTGACGCCGGGCGTGCCCTCCTTTGCCGCTGCCGCCGCCGCGCTCGGCCGCGAGCTCACCATTCCCGCCGTCGCGCAGAGCCTCGTGCTCACCCGGGTCTCCGGCCGCGCCTCGCCGATGCCGAACCGCGAGACGCTTGAGAATTTCGGCGCGACGGGGGCGACGCTGGCGATCCATCTTGCCATCCACGCGCTGGACAAGGTCGTCCTGGACCTGACGCCGCTCTATGGCGCGGATTGCCCGGTGGCGATCGTGGTCAAGGCCTCCTGGCCCGATGAGCGCGTGGTGCGCGGCACGCTGGCCGATATCGTGGCGAAGGTCGCCGAGGAGCCGATCGAGCGCACGGCGCTGATCTTCGTCGGCCGCTCGCTTGGCGCGGAGGATTTTTGCGAAAGCTCGCTCTATGACCCCGCCTACCAGCGCCGGTTCCGGGGACGCGACGGGCTTTAGGCCAATAGGGCTTCGAAGGCGAGCGAGGCCCTTGAGCGGTAGCGCTCCTTGTGGCGGAGCAGGCGGAAGGCGCGTTCCGGCAGGTCGAAGGCGATGCGGGCCATGCGGCCGGCGGCAAGGTCGTCCTCCACGACGAATTCGGAGACCGCCGTCAGCGCCTGGCCGGCGAGCACGGCGCTGCGCACGGCTTCGTTGGAAGGCAGGGAGAGCGCGATGTCGAGTGCCTCCTCGGGCAACGCCGCCGTCAGGGCGCGCCGCGTGCCCGAGCCCGGCTCGCGCAGCACCCAGCGGGCGGCGGCCAGATCCTCCGCATCGATGCCGGGCTTGCCGGCGAGCGGATGGTCCGATGGCGCGACGATGACCACCCGGTCGCGCGCAATGATGCGCTGGGCGAGGGCAGGGTGGTCGATTTCGCCTTCGACGAAACCGAGCTCCGCCCGTCCGTCGAGAACCGCCTCGGCAGCCTCATCGGTATTGCCGCCGGTCAGGCGGATATCGATCGCCGGATAGGCGTCGCGGAAATGCATGAGACGCGGCGGCAGCCAGTAGCCGGCGACGGTCTGGCTGGCGGCGAGCGTCAGCGTGCCGCGTTTCAGGCCGCCGATCTCGGTGAGGAAGAGGTCCGCACTGCCCGCCCGTGCCAGCGTCGCCCGCGCCTCCGGCAGGAAGGCCTCACCCGTCTCGGTCAGCTCGATCCGCCGCCCCGTGCGGTGGAACAGCGCGATGCCGTAGCGCTCCTCCAGCACGCGGATCGCCGAGCTGACGGCCGAGGGGGTGAGGTTCAGCGCGTCGGCGGCCTTCGTCAGGTGCTCCCGTTCCGCCACGGCGACGAAGATCCGGAGCTGTTCCAGCGTCATCATCTGTTCGATCCAGTCGAATGAAATGTCCGATATTTACCGATGGATCGAATAGGTTTTCAAGCGCATCGTCCGCGCATGGAAAATTCACCTAACAAAGCAGCAATCCTTGGAATTCGCGTACTTCTGCCCGGCGTGCTCCTGTCCGGCTTCGTGTCGGGCCTCGCGGTGCTCGCCGAACGGCTGGAAATACGGCTTGCCGGCGGGGCGTGGATCGAGGCGCTCGTGCTGGCGATCCTCCTCGGCGCCGCCTGTCGGCTGCTGCTGAGGCGGCCGGCTGTGTTCGATCCCGGCATCGCCTTCTCCGCGAAATACTTCCTCGAGATCGCGATCGTACTTCTCGGCGCGGGCGTCAGCGCCACGGCGATCGCCGGCATGGGCTGGCCGCTGATCGGGGCGATCGCGGCGGTGGTGGGCGTGGTGCTCCTGGCAAGCTATGCCATCGGGCGCGGCCTCGGCCTCTCCCGCACCGTCGCGCTGCTGGTCGCCTGCGGCAATTCGATCTGCGGCAATTCCGCGATCGCCGCGACGGCGCCGGTCATTCGCGCCGATGCGGAGGACGTCGCCTCCTCCATCGCCTTCACCGCCGTTCTCGGCATGGTCACGGTGCTGCTGCTGCCGGTGCTGGTGCCGCTGCTCGGCCTGTCGGCGACGGGCTACGGCGTGATGGCGGGCATGACGGTCTATGCGGTGCCGCAGGTGCTGGCGGCCACCGCCCCGGTCTCCGCGCTCAGCATCCAGATCGGCACCTTCGTCAAGCTCGTGCGCGTGCTGATGCTGGGGCCGGTGATCTTCCTCCTGTCGCTTGCCGCGGGAAAGGAGAGCGGCCGTCGTCCGGCGCTGCACCGGCTGGTGCCGTGGTTCATCCTCGGCTTCCTCGCCATGCTCGCCGCGCGCAGCTTCGGGGTGATCGATGCGGGGCTTGCCGAAGGCTTGGCGCGTGCCGCGACCGTGCTGACGATCCTCTCCATGGCCGCCCTCGGGCTCGGCATCGACCTCAGGCGCGTGATGCGGGCAGGCCCGCGGGTGACGGCCGCGGTCGTCCTGTCGCTCGGCGTGCTGGTCGTCGTGAGCTACGGAATGGTCGTGCTTTTGAACCTTGCGACGGCCTGAGGAAGCTCAGGCCGCGTTTTCCCGCGCGGTCACCGGCACATAGTTGAGCACCGGGCCGAGCCAGCGCTCCACCTCCGTGACGGCCATGCCCTTGCGGCGGGCATAGTCCTCCACCTGGTCCCGCTCCACCTTGGCGACGCCGAAATAGTAGCTTTCCGGCGAGGCGATGTAGAGGCCGGAGACGGAGGAGCCGGGCCACATCGCATAGCTTTCGGTGAGCTCGACGCCGATTTCCGTCTCGGCATCGAGCAGGCGGAAGAGCGTCGTCTTTTCCGTATGATCCGGCTGGGCGGGGTAACCCGGCGCGGGGCGGATGCCGGCATAGGGCTCGCCGATGAGGTCGGTGGGCGAGAAGGTTTCCTCCGCATAGCCCCAGAGCTCCTTGCGCACATATTCGTGCATGCGCTCGGCGAAGGCCTCGGCGAAGCGGTCGGCGAGCGCCTTGACGAGGATCGAGTTGTAGTCGTCGTTCGCCCGCTCGAAGCGTTCGGCAATGGCGATCTCGCCGATGCCGGCCGTCACGACGAAACCGCCGAGATAGTCGTGCTTGCCGCTGTCGAGCGGCGCGACGAAATCGGAGAGCGCCACGTTCGGCCGCCCGTCGCGCTTGGAAAGCTGCTGGCGCAGCGTGAAGAAGGTGGCAAGTTCCTTGCTCCGCGTCTCGTCGGTGAAGAGGCGGATGTCGTCGCCGACTGTGCCGGCCGGCCAGAAGCCGACGACGGCCTTCGGCGTGAACCATTTTTCCGAAATGATCTTCTCCAGCATCGCCTGGGCATCGGCAAAGAGCTGGCGGGCGGCAGGCCCCTGCTTCTCGTCGTCGAGGATCTTCGGATAGACGCCCTTCAGCTCCCAAGTCTGGAAGAACGGGGTCCAGTCGATATAGCCGGCAAGCTCCGCCAGGTCCCAGTCCTGGAAGACGCGGGTGCCGAGGAAGGAGGGCGTCTTCGGCTCATAGGCGGACCAGTCCGCCCTGAAGGCGTTGTCGCGGGCCCTGGCGATCGGCAGGCGCTGCTTTTCCGCCTCGCTGCGCGCATGCGCATCGGCGACCTTGCGATATTCGGCTTCCAGCGTCTCGACATAGCCGGACTTCATCTCCGGCGACAGCAGGGAGCTGACCACCCCGACGGCGCGGCTGGCGTCGGTGACGTAGACCGCCTGGCCGCGGTCGTAGCGCGGATGGATCTTCACCGCCGTGTGCACACGGCTCGTCGTCGCCCCGCCGATGAGGAGCGGGATGTCGAAGCCTTCGCGCTCCATCTCCGCGGCGACATGCACCATCTCGTCGAGCGAGGGGGTGATGAGGCCGGAGAGGCCGATGATGTCGACCTTCTCCGCCCTCGCCGTCTCGAGGATCTTCGTCGCCGGCACCATGACGCCGAGGTCGATGATCTCGTAATTGTTGCAGGCGAGCACGACGCCGACGATGTTCTTGCCGATATCGTGCACGTCGCCCTTGACGGTCGCCATCAGGATCTTGCCCGCGCTCTGCCGTTCGCCGCCGCCGCCGCCATTGGCGAGCTTTTCGGCCTCCATGTAGGGCAGCAGCACGGCGACGGCCTGCTTCATCACGCGGGCGGATTTGACGACCTGCGGCAGGAACATCTTTCCGGCGCCGAAAAGGTCGCCGACGACGTTCATGCCGGCCATCAGCGGGCCTTCGATGACGTGCAGCGGGCGTTCGGCGTTCTGCCGTGCCTCCTCCGTGTCGATCTCGACGAATTCGGTGATGCCGTTGACGAGGGCGTGTTCGAGGCGCTTCTCGACGGGCCAGTCGCGCCAGGCGAGGTCGCGTTCCCTGGCTTCCTTGCCGGCCGCGCCCTTGAAGCGCTCGGCGATGTCGAGCATGCGCTCGGTGGCGGTGCCGCCGGCCTTCGGCACGCGGTTCAGCACCACGTCCTCGCAGGCTTCGCGCAGCTCAGGCTCGATCGTGTCGTAGACGGCGAGCTGGCCGGCATTGACGATGCCCATGTCCATGCCCGCCTGGATGGCGTGGTAGAGGAAGACGGCGTGCATCGCCTCGCGCACCGGCTCGTTGCCGCGGAAGGAGAAGGAAAGGTTGGAGACGCCGCCGGACACATGGACATGCGGAAGCGTCGCGGTGATCTCGGCCGTCGCCTCGATGAAGTCGACGCCGTAATTGTCGTGCTCCTCGATGCCCGTCGCGATGGCGAAGATGTTGGGGTCGAAGACGATGTCCTCCGGCGCAAGGCCGGCGACCTCGGTGAGCAGCCTGTAGGCCCGGGTGCAGATCTCCACCTTGCGTGCCTTCGTGTCGGCCTGGCCCTTCTCGTCGAAGGCCATGACGACGACGGCGGCGCCATAGGCGCGCACGAGTTTCGCATGGTGCAGGAAGGCCTCTTCGCCCTCCTTCAGCGAGATGGAATTGACCAGCGGCTTGCCCTGCACGCATTTCAGGCCCGCCTCGATCACCTCCCATTTCGACGAATCGATCATCACCGGAACGCGCGCGATGTCGGGCTCGGCGGCGATGAGGTTGAGATATTCCACCATCGCCCTCGTGGAATCGATCAGGCCCTCGTCCATGTTGATGTCGATGACCTGCGCGCCGTTCGCCACCTGGTCGCGGGCGACATCGAGCGCCGCGGCATAGTCGCCCGCCGTGATCAGCTTGCGGAACTTCGCCGAGCCGGTGACGTTGGTGCGCTCGCCGACATTCACGAAGGGGATGGCCTCGGTCAGCGTGAAGGGTTCGAGGCCCGAGAGGCGCATGTGGCGCGGGATGTCGGGGATTTCGCGTGGCGCGTGGCGCGCGGCGGCCGCGGCGATGGCACGGATATGGTCCGGCGTCGAGCCGCAGCAGCCGCCGACGATGTTGACGAGGCCATCGCGCATGAAGCCCTCGATCTGCGCGGCCATTTCCTCCGGCGTCTCGTCATATTTGCCGAAGGCGTTCGGCAGGCCGGCATTGGGATAGGCGCAGACGAAGGTCTGGGCGACGGACGAGATCTCCGCGAGATGGGCGCGCATGGCATTGGCGCCGAGCGCGCAGTTGAGGCCGATGGAGAAGGGCTCGGCGTGGCGCACCGAGTTCCAGAAGGCCTCGGGCGTCTGGCCGGAGAGTGTGCGGCCGGAAAGGTCGGTGATCGTGCCCGAGATCATGACGGGCAGTTCGATGCCCCTTTCCTCGAAGACCGCGCGGGTGGCGAAGATCGCCGCCTTGGCGTTCAGTGTGTCGAAGATCGTCTCGATGAGGATGATGTCGGCGCCGCCGTCGATGAGGCCGCGCACCTGGTCGGCATAGGCGATGCGCAGATCGTCGAAGGTGACGGCGCGGTAGCCGGGATTGTTGACGTCCGGCGAGATGGAGGCGGTACGGTTCGTCGGGCCGAGCGCGCCGGCGACGAACCGGCGGCGGCCGTCCTTCTCGGCGGCCCTGAGGCCGGCGCGGCGGGCAAGACGCGCGCCGTCGCGGTTGAGCTCGTAGACCATGTCCTCCATGCCGTAGTCGGCCTGGGCGATGGTCGTGGAGGAGAAGGTGTTGGTCTCGAGGATATCCGCGCCGGCGAGCGCATAGCGGTAGTGGATGTCCTCGATCGCCGCCGGCTGGGTCAGCGTCAGGAGATCGTTGTTGCCCTGCTGGTGGCACGCGCAGTCGCCGAAGCGGTCGCCGCGGAAATCCTCCTCCACCAGCTTGAGCGTCTGGATTTCCGTGCCCATGGCGCCGTCGAGCACGAGGATGCGCTCGCGCGCGGCGGCCTTGAGGGCGGCGAGGATCTCGCGTCCGTCGCGCGGCGGCAGTTCGGGGCCGAACAGGGTGTCCAGGTGCGATTTGGCCATGGCAAAGCCCTCCGGTGCAATAATCCTGCATCGGAGATCACATAAAGATATCTTTATGTCAATATGTCTTTATGCGGCCGTGATCAGTGCATCAGCCGATCCGACCCGGCCAGCGAGGCGAAAAGCGCCTTCAGGCGGGCGATATCCGGATCGACGTTTTCGTAGCGCGAAAGTTTCTGCACCTCCTTCAGCGCCTCGACGGCGAGGTCGGCGCCGCGCGGCTGCCAGAGCAGCCAGGAGATGAAGATGGATTCCGGCTTTCCGGTGCCGGCAGGACCGTCATTGGTGATGGCAAGCATTTTCTTCCCCAATCGGAAAATTGGGGGATGACCGGACGCACGCTGCTGGAACGTCGCCGCGGGGCGACAAGCAAGCGCACCACTGGGACACCCCGCCCATGGACGTTACGACTGTCAGGGCAGGTCTCCTGGCTTGCGGGTCATCGCGTCTGTCTCGCCTTCCCGGTGACATCCACCAGTGGCCTGGAGCGACAGCAGCTCGCCGTTCACAGTTGCGGGGGCAGCGCCGGTCTTGGCGCTCCTTTCGGAGCATCGCACCGGCTTCCCTCTTAGCCTCCGAGCCCAATCGACTCGGAAGACCCTGACGCCGGCAGACTGGCTTGGGCGGGGCTGCAAGTCAATGGCGGGATCGCTCATGCACAGCCCGGCACGGGCACCCGGAACTTTTGTCGGTCTCGCGCATTTGGCATCAGCCCGTCCTATGCGCCCCTTCGCCCGATACGCGGAGCGCGCGATTCACCAAAACCGCAGATGAGGGTCAATGCTGCGCCATCCGGTCCTGTTGACATGTTGCAAGTCTCTGTCCTTACGGCTAAAAAATGCCGTTTTCATGCACCACGCGGCCAGGATGCCAACCAGCGTGTCGCTTGAGCCATGTCCACCCCAGCCGCGTCGTCCGGGCGCCGTTTGGTCCCATGGCTGATCGCGGCACCGAGATGAAGCCTGCCCGCAAAAAACCGTTCGGCACAAAGGCCGTTGCCGGATGGTTCAACATGGCCGGATCCAGAATCAGAAACATGCCCCTTCACAATACGCCGCAAGCCTCCTCGCGCGACGCTGACGCCAAGCAGATCGACTATAACGATTCGATCCGCGCCACCTATCTGACGCTGGAGGAGCTGGCCGATTGCGGCGAGGCCCTGGCGCGCGACAAGAGCGCGCCGCTTCCCGGCTTCCAGCCCTTCGAATTCCGCGCCCGGCACAAGGAAAACGAGAAGGAAATCTTCCGCGTCTATCGCGCCACGGCCAAGGATGTCGAGGCGGGTGCCCAGATCACCCCGGCGGCCGAATGGCTGCTCGACAACTACTATGTCGTCGAAGAGGCGATCCAGGAGGTCCGCCGCGACTTCCCGCGCCGCTTCTATCGCCAGCTTCCGACCATCGAGATCGAAGGGCAGGTGATGCCGCGCACGCTGGCGCTCGCCTGGCTCTATGTCGCGCATACCCATAGCGGCGTCTCGCATGAGGGCCTCACCGCCTTCGTGCAGGGCTTCCAGAAGATCGACGCGCTGAAGATCGGGGAACTCTGGGCGCTGCCCTCCTTCATCCGCTTCGTGCTGCTGGAGAACCTGCGCCGCATTTCCAGCCGCGTCGAGCGCTCGCGCAAGATGCGCTTCAAGGCCAATGAGGTGGCCGACGAGCTGATCCGCCTCAACGATCCGGAAAAGTCCATCGCGCATCTCCAGACGCTGGAAAGCTTCATCGAGGACAACACCTTCGTCATCCAACTGCTCTATCGCCTGCGTGACGGCCTGCAGGCCTCCGGCGCGGTGATCCAGTGGCTGGAGCGCAAGATCGAGAGCCGCGGCAGCGACCTCGAGGAGCTGATCGTCGCGGAGAACAACCGGCTTTCCTCCGGCAATGTCACGATGAGTTCGCTCATCAAGAGCCTTCGCGCGGTGGACGACACGGAATGGCCCGTCTGGTTCGAGAGCGTCAGCCGCCTCGACGAGGCGCTCCGCCAGGGGTCCGACTACAGCGACCTCGATTTCGGCTCGCGCAACAAGTACCGCAACACGATCGAGCGTTTCGCCCGCCGCTCCGGCAAGTCCGAGCTGGAGGTGACCGAGACGGCGCTGGCGATGACGGCGGAAGACGCCGCGGCGCATGTCGAGGATCTCGACTACGAGGCCAATGTCGCCGCTTTCCTCGTCGGCAAGAAGCGCAAGCTGCTGGAAAAGCGCATCGGCTACCGGCCGTCGATCGTCCAGCGCATCGTGCGCTTCGGCCGCAAGCTCGACTGGTTCGCCATTGCCGGGCCCAACATCATCCTGACGCTTCTGGCGATGATCGCGGTCTATTATTTCCTCGATCAGCTCGATATCCCGGATGGCGCCTGGCTGATCATGCTGGTGCTCTTCGCGCTGCCGGCCTCCGAGGGCGCGACGGGCCTCTTCAACACGCTCGTCACCTTCTTCGTCACGCCGTCCCGCCTTGTCGGCTACGAGTTCAAGGACGGCATTCCCGAGGATGCGCGCACGCTCGTCGTCGTGCCGTGTCTGATCTCCAAGCGCGACCATGTCGACGAGCTGGTCCGCAACCTCGAAGTCCACTACCTCGCCAATCCGCGCGGCGAGATCTATTTCGCCCTTCTCAGCGATTGGGCGGACAGCCAGGTGGAGGAATCTCCCGCCGACCTCGACGTGCTCGACTATGCCAAGCGCGAGATCGCGACGCTTTCGGCGCGTTATGCCTATGACGGCCGCACGCGCTTCTATTTCCTGCACCGCCGCCGCCTCTACAATCCGTCCGAAGGCTGCTGGATGGGCTGGGAGCGCAAGCGCGGCAAGCTGCACGAGCTGAACCTCCTCTTGCGCGGCGACGGCGACACGACCTTCCTGCCGGGCGCGAACATCGTGCCGGCGGACGTGAAATACGTCATGACGCTCGATTCCGACACGCGCCTGATGCGCGATGCGGTGACGAAGCTCGTCGGCAAGCTGCACCACCCGATCAACCGCCCGGTCATCGATGCGGAAAAGGGCGAGGTCACCGCCGGCTACAGCATCCTGCAGCCGCGCGTCACGCCGTCACTGACGACGGGCAAGGAAGCCTCGACCTTCCAGCGCATCTTCTCCGCCGACCGCGGCATCGACCCCTATGTCTTCACCGTGTCCGACGTCTACCAGGATTTCGTCGGGGAAGGCACGTTCACCGGCAAGGGCCTCTACCATGTCGACGCCTTCGAGACGGCGGTGAAGGGCCGGATCGAGGAGAATTCCGTCCTCAGCCACGACCTGCTCGAAGGCTCGCTCGCCCATTGCGCGCTGGTGACGGATGTCGAGCTCGTCGAGGACTTCCCGACCCGCTACGGCACCGAGACCTCGCGGCAGCATCGCTGGGCGCGCGGCGACTGGCAGCTGCTGTCCTACATCTTCGGCCCGTCGAGCGGCATTTCCATGCTCGGCCGCTGGAAGATGTACGACAACCTGCGCCGCAGCCTCATCCCGATCGGCTGGCTCGTCGCCTCGGTCATGGGCTGGTACTACATGGAGCCGCGCCAGGCGCTGGTCTGGCAGCTCGTGCTGATCTTCCTGCTCTTCGTCGCCCCGACGCTCTCGCTGATTTCCGGCGTCATGCCGCGCCGCAACGATATCGTCGCCCGGGCTCATGTGCATCGCGTGATCTCCGATATACGCGCGGCGAACGCGCAGGTGGCGCTGCGCATCGCCTTCATCGCCCATTCGGCCGCGCTGATGGCCGACGCCATCGTGCGTTCGCTCTACCGCACCCTCGTCAGCCGCAAGCTGATGCTGGAATGGCGCACGGCCGCGCAGGCCGACAGCGCGGCGCGCGGCGGCATCCTCGCCCATTACAAGTCGATGTGGCAGGCTCCGGCGCTCGCGGCCCTGTCCGTGGCGCTCGCCATGGTTTCCGACACTGGCCTTCCCTTCATCGGCATTCCCTTCGCGCTCGTCTGGGCGCTCTCGCCGATGATTGCCTGGTATGTCAGCCAGACGGCCGAGACCGAGGACCAGCTCGTCGTCTCCGACTACGTCGCCAACGAGCTGCGCAAGATCGCGCGGCGCACCTGGCGCTACTTCGAGGAGTTCGTCACCGCCGAGCAGCACTACCTGCCGCCGGACAATTTCCAGGAAACGCCGCAGCCGGTGCTCGCCGAGCGCACCTCGCCGACCAATATCGGCGTCTACCTGCTCTCGGTCATCTCCGCCCGCGATTTCGGCTGGATCAGCTTCGAGGAGACGGTGCGCCGCCTCGAACAGACGATCGCCACCATCGACGGCATGCCGAAATATCGCGGCCATCTCTACAACTGGTATCGCACCAACACGCTGGAAACGCTGGGGCCGCGTTATGTCTCGGCGGTCGACAGCGGCAACCTCGCCGGCCACCTCATCGCTGTCTCCTCGATGTGCCGCGAATGGGCCGAAGCCCCCTCGGCGCATCTCCAGGGCAGCCTCGACGGCATCGGTGACGTCGCCTCGATCCTCTCCGAAACGCTGAAGGACCTGCCGGACGACCGGAAGACCGTGCGCCCGCTGCGCCGCCTCATCGAGGAGCGCATCGTCGGCTTCCACAATGCGCTCGCCGCCGTCAAGCGTGAGCACGAATTCGCCTCCATCCGCGTCATCAACCTCTCGGTGCTGGCGCGCGACGTCAACAAGCTGATCGTTAATCTCGACCACGAGATCAAGTCCGTCGAGAGCGGCGAGCTTGCCCGGTGGGCCGGCGCGCTGGTCTCCACCTGCGAGGCGCATATCGCCGACAGCGTCTTCGACCTCGGCAGCATCGAGGGCCTGCGCGAGCGCCTCGTCGTGCTGCGCGACCGCGCGCGCGACATTGCCTTCTCGATGGATTTCGGCTTCCTCTTCCGCCCGGAACGCCGGCTGCTGTCGATCGGCTACCGCGTCGAGACCAACGAGCTCGACGAGGCCTGCTACGACCTGCTCGCCTCCGAGGCGCGTCTCACCAGCCTCTTCGCCATCGCCAAGGGCGACCTTCCGACAGAACACTGGTACAAGCTCGGCCGTCCGGTCGTGCCGGTCGGCTCGCGCGGGGCGCTGGTCTCCTGGTCCGGCTCGATGTTCGAATATCTGATGCCGCCGCTCGTCATGCAGGAGCGCCAGGGCGGCATCCTGAACCAGACGAACAACCTCGTCGTCGTCGAGCAGATGAACCACGGCCGCCGTCTCGGCACCCCCTGGGGCATCTCCGAAGCGGCCTTCAACGCCCGCGACCACGAGCTGACCTACCAGTACACCAATTTCGGCGTGCCGACGCTCGGCCTGAAACGCGGTCTCGGCCAGAATGCCGTCATCGCGCCCTATGCCTCGCTTCTGGCGACGCAATATGCGCCCAAGGCGGCGCTGGAAAACCTCGAGCGCCTCAGGAAACTCGGCGCGCTCGGCGTCTACGGTTTCCACGATGCCGTCGATTTCACCCCGACCCGTGTGCCGGAGGGCAAGACCTGCGCCGTCGTGCGCAACTACATGGCGCACCATCACGGCATGTCGATCGCCGCCGTCGCCAATGTCGTTTTCAACGGCGCGCTGCGCGAGCGCTTCCACGCGGACCCCGTCATCGAGGCGGCCGAACTGCTGCTGCAGGAAAAGGCCCCGCGCGACATTCCGGTCATCAACGCCAAGCGCGAGCCGGAAACCGTCGGCAGCACGCAGGCCGACCTGCTGCGCCCGGAAATCCGCATCATCAAGGAACCCTTCTTCCGGGAGCGCGAGACCGTCTTCCTGTCGAACGGCCACTATGCCGTGATGCTGACGGCGACCGGTGCCGGTTATTCGCACTGGAACGGCCAGTCCGTCACCCGCTGGAAGCCCGATCCGACCGAGGATCGCTGGGGTTCCTTCCTCTTCCTGCGCGATACCGCGACGGGCGAGTGGTGGTCCGCCACCGCCGAGCCGAAGCGGGCCGAGGGCGAGGTGACCAAGACCCAGTTCGGCGACGACAAGGCGGAGTTCATCAAGACCGTCGGTACGCTGACGAGCGAGGTCGAGTGCATCGTCGCCACCGAGCACGATGCCGAAGGCCGCCGCCTGACGCTGCTCAACACCGGGCCGGAGGACCGCTTCATCGAGGTGACCTCCTATATGGAGCCCGTCATCTCGACCGACGATGCCGACAACGCCCATCCGCTGTTCTCGAAGATGTTCATCAAGACGGAGATCGGCAAGCGCGGCGACGTCATCCGCGCCGAGCGCCAGAAGCGCAATCCGAACGAGCCGGACATGTCGATCGCCCACCTCATCGTGGACAATGCCGGGCCCTCGCGCCGCACCGAGATCGAGACCGACCGCCGCCGCTTCATCGGCCGCGGCCGCTCGCTGGCGACCGCCGCCGCCTTCGATCCGGGCGCGCAGCTTTCCGGCACGGACGGCTTCACGCTCGATCCGGTCATGGCATTGCGCCGTGTCGTGCGCGTGCCGGCGGGCAAGAAGGTCAAGGTCATCTTCTGGACCATCGCGGCTCCGAGCCGCGCGGAAGTGGATGCCGCCATCGACCGCTACCGCCATCCGGACAGCTTCAACCACGAGATGATCCACGCCTGGACGCGCTCGCAGGTGCATATGCGCCATGTCGGCGTCACCTCGCAGGAAGCGGCGAGCTTCCAGATGCTCGGCCGCTACCTCACCTATCCGGACATGCACCTCAGAGCGGATACCGGCACGATCGTGAACGGCCTCACCGCCCAGTCGGCGCTCTGGCCGCTGGCGATCTCGGGCGATTTCCCGATCTTCGTGCTGCGCATCAATGACGAGATCGACGTGGAGGTCGCCCGCGAGGCGCTGCGCGCGCAGGATTACCTGCGCCACCGCGGCGTCATCGCCGATCTCGTCATCCTCAACGAGCGCGCCGCCTCCTACGCACAGGACATGCAGCACACGCTCGACCATATGTGCGAGAACCTGCGCATCCGCAGCCAGTCCGACGGTGCCCGCCAGCATGTCTTCACGGTGCGCCGCGACCTGATGGACGTCACCACCTGGCAGGCGCTGCTGGCGACGGCCCGCGCGGTCTTCCACGCCCGCAACGGCACGCTCTCCGACCAGATCGCCCGCACGGTCTCCCTCTTCGCGACGCCCCGCGGCGAGGAGGAGGCGAAGGCCGAGACGACGCCGGCACCCGTGCCGAAACTGCCGGCGTCCGCCGGCGAGCCGGTGGAGATCGACGGCAAGGGCCTCAGCTTCTGGAACGGTTTCGGCGGTTTCAACGAGGAGCGTCGGGAATATGCCGTGCGGCTTCGCGGCGGCGAGGCGACGCCCCAGCCATGGATCAACGTCATCGCCAACCCGCATTTCGGCTTCCATGTCTCGGCGGAAGGCGCAAGCTATACCTGGAGCCGCAATTCGCGCGACTTCCAGCTCACCCACTGGACCAACGATCCCGTCGTCAACCGCCCGGGCGAAGCCTTCTATGTCAGGGACAAGGAGCGCGGCACGGTCATGGCGCCCTTCGCAGCCTTGTCGCGGAAGAATTCGGTCCGGTTCGAGACGTGGCACGGCCTCGGCTATTCCGCCTTCCGCAGCTGGGAGGACGGTATCGAGCTCGACCTCGTGCAGACGGTCGATCCCGAGGATCCGGTCAAATATTCCCGCCTCGTCCTCAAGAACACGGGCGAGACGGAACGCAGCCTGACGGTCTACGGCTATGTCGAATGGGTGCTGGGCAACAACCCGGCGAAAACCGCGCCGTTCGTCTTGACCAGCCATGACGAGGAGAGCGGCGCGCTCTTTGCGACCAATCCCTACAGCTTCGATTTTTCCGGCCGGACCAGCTTCTTCGCCGTCGATGCGCCGGTGGCGGGCTTTACCGCCAGGCGCCGCGAGTTCATCGGCCGCGGCGGCGATATCGTGCTGCCGGGTGCCGTCGCCACGGGGCAGGCGCTGTCCGGCTCCGCCGAAGGCATCGGCGATCCCTGCGCGGCGCTGGCCGTCGATATCGTCCTGAAGCCGGGCGAGAAGCGCGAACTTCTCTTCGTGCTCGGCGATACCGCCGATGCGGAAAGTGCCCGGTCGCTCGCGGAAAAAAGCCGCGAGGCCGATTTCGACGATGTCATGGCCGCCGTCCGCGCCTATTGGAGCGATTTCACCGGCACGCTGCAGGTGAAGACGCCGGATGCGGCGCTGGACCGGATGGTCAATGACTGGCTGCCCTATCAGGCGCTCGGCTGCCGCATCCAGGCCCGCTCGGCCTTCTACCAGGCAAGCGGCGCCTACGGTTTCCGTGACCAGCTGCAGGACACATTGGCCTTCGTCCTGCACCGGCCGGAGCTTGCCCGTCGCCAGATCCTCAATGCGGCCGCGCGCCAGTTCGTCGAGGGCGACGTGCAGCACTGGTGGCTGCCCGACAGCGGCGCGGGCGTGCGCACCATGATCTCCGACGACGTGGTGTGGCTCGCCCATGCGGTGGAATATTACTGCCGCACCACCGGCGACCGGGCGATCCTCGACGAGACGCTGGCCTTCATCGAGGGCGCGCCGCTCGCCGAAGCCCAGCACGACGCCTTCTACACGCCGGAGCGCTCGGCGGAAGAAGCGCCGCTCTACGAGCATTGCGCCCGCGCGCTCGACCTTGCGCTCCGCCGCACCGGGGAGAACGGCCTGCCGCTCATTCTCGGCGGCGACTGGAACGACGGCATGAACCGCGTCGGCGAGGCGGGCAGGGGCACAAGCGTCTGGCTCGGCTGGTTCCTGGCCGGCACGCTCGGCGGCTTCATCTCCGTCGCCCGCGAGCGCGGCGATCACCAGCGCGCGGACCGGTGGCAGGAACATCTCGGCCGCCTCAAGGTGGTGCTGGAAACGACGGGCTGGGACGGCGCCTATTACCGCCGGGGCTATTTCGACGACGGCACGCCGCTCGGTTCGGCCGAGAATGCCGAATGCCGGATCGATTCGATCGCGCAGAGCTGGAGCGTCTTGTCCGGTGTCGGCGATCCGGCGCGCTCGCGGCAGGCGATGGACGCGGTCATGGCCGAGCTGGTCGACCGGGAGAACGGCGTCATCCGCCTGTTCACCCCGCCCTTCGTCGAGACGCCGCAGGATCCGGGCTATATCAAGGCCTATCCGCCGGGCGTGCGGGAGAATGGCGGCCAGTACACCCATGCCTCGACCTGGGTCGTGCTGGCGCTTGCCCGCCTCGGCCGGGCGGAGGACGCCTGGACCTGCTTCAACATCCTCAATCCCGTCAACCACGCGCTGACGCCTGAAGCCGCCGAGCTTTACCGGGTCGAACCCTATGTCGTCGCCGCCGATGTCTATGGCGAGGGCGAGCGCACCGGGCGCGGCGGCTGGACCTGGTATACGGGTTCGGCGGGCTGGCTCTACCGCGCGGCGGTGGAAGGCATCCTGGGCATCCGCAAGGAGGGGGATCGCCTCTTCGTCAATCCGGTGCTGCCGGCGGCGTGGAACGGTTACGAGGCGACGCTCGACCTTGAGGGCAGGAAACTGTCGATCCGCGTCGAGCGCGCCGGCGACGGCGGATGGCAGGCAAGTGTGAACGGCTCTGTCATCAAATCTTCAAACGAGGGCTATTTGCTCTGATCCACGCCAAGTGGATCAGAGCATCATGACAGACAGACATGGACCGACGGGCGTCGTGCCGCGGCAACGCGACACGCGCCTCGACGTCTTCCGGGCGCTTGCCCTCCTGACGATCTTCGTCAACCACGTTCCGGGCCAGTATCTGGAGCACCTGACGCACAAGAATTTCGGCTTCTCCGATTCGGCGGAGGCCTTCGTGCTGATCTCGGGCATGTCGGTCGGCCTTGCCTACGGCGCGCGCTTCGCCATCGGCGAGCGTCTGGCGGTGACGCTGCGCATCCTGCGCCGGGCGCTGACGCTCTATGTCGCCCATATCATGACGAGCGTCATCACCTTCGCCATCTTCGCCGGCGGGGCGTTGTGGTTCGGCCGGCCGGACCTGTTGTCGGAAATCAACCTGCGTGCCGTCGTCGACCGCACGGAACAGGGCGTCGTCAGCATGGTGCTGCTCGGCCACCAGTTCGGCTACAACAACATCCTGTCCATGTATGCCGTGGTGCTCCTGATGCTGCCGGGCTTCCTCTGGCTCTACCAGCGCAGCGCCGTGCTGTTGCTCGCCGTTTCCGGCACGCTCTGGCTCTGTGCCGGCCTCTGGCGGATCGCGCCGTCGAATTTCCTCGATGACGGTTACTGGTTCCTCAATCCGCTCTCCTGGCAGTTCCTCTTCGTTATCGGCATGGTCGGCGTGCTGCGCGCCAGGGGGAAGGGGATTCCCCGTCATCCGATCCTGATGGTGCTGTCGGCTGCCTACCTCGCCGTCTCGCTGGCCTGGGTCGTGTTCTCCTGGTGGAACATCGACCTCTCCTACGGCCTGCCGGCGGTGCTGACCGGCTTCGACAAGACGTTCCTCTCGACGACCCGTCTTCTCCACGTGCTGGCAGGGGCCTATCTGGTGGCGACGATTCCGGTTCTCTCCAGCTGGGCCGCCCTGCCGCTCTCCCATCCGCTGGTCGCGATCGGGCGGCATTCGCTGGCCGTCTTCATCTTCGGCACGATCCTCGCCATGGCGGGGCAGGTGATGATGTTCGTGACGGGCAAGAACCCGGTCCTCGGCACGCTCTATGCGCTTCTCGGCATCGCGCTGCACGTCGCCTATGCGCGTTACCTCGACTGGCAGGCCGCCGTGATCGCCCAGAACGCAAAACGGCAGGGCCTTCAGGCCCTGCCGGTCAAAAGCGATACGCCGAAGCAGTGACGACGGTGTTCAGGCGGCGGTGTGGCTCTTGCGCACGTCGTCGTCGGTCAGGATGCCGCTGGCGCGCAGCAGGGCGGCGAAGCGGCCGTTGCTCTGGCTGAGATCGTTGAACGTGCCCATTTCGGCGATCTTGCCGTGATCCATGAAGACGACGAGGTCGGCCTCGCGGACCGTCGAGAGGCGGTGCGCGATGATGAAGGTCGTGCGGTTGCGGCGCAGCTGGTCGATCGCCGCCTTCACGCGCGCCTCCGTTTCCACGTCGAGCGCGCTGGTCGCCTCATCGAGCACGAGGATCGGCGCGTTCTTCAGGATCGCGCGGGCAATCGCGATGCGCTGGCGCTCGCCGCCCGACAGGCGGTTGCCGCGCTCGCCGACATGGGTCTCGTAGCCGCCCTGGCGCGAGGCGATGAAGTCGCCCGCCGCGGCCGCTTCGGCCGCCGCCTCGATTTCCGCCTGCGTCGCGCCTTCGCGGCCGAGGCGGATATTGTCGGAGATCGAGCGGTTGAGCAGGCCCGCATCCTGGAAGACGGTGGCGATCGAGCGGCGCAGCGACTTGCGCGTCACCGTGGAGATGTCGACGCCGTCGATGAGGATCTGGCCGGACTTCGGCTCGTAGACGCGCTGCAGCAGGTTGACGAGCGTCGTCTTGCCGGCGCCCGTCGGGCCGACGATGGCAACGGTCTGGCCGGCCTCCACCGTGAAGGAGACGTCGCTGACGCCCTGGGTGGCATTGGCGAAGTCGAAGCTGACATTGCGGTATTCGACCTTGCCCTTGACCTCGCCGAGATCACCGGCGCCGGTTGGCTCCTCGCGGTCCTTGACGGCGTCTTCCAGCGTGAAGAAGTCCTCCAGCTTGGCGCGGGCCTCGAAGATCTGCGTGGCGAAAGCCTTCATCTGGTCGAGGCGCCCGATGAGGAGGCCGGCGAAGCCAATGAAGGCGATGACGTCGCCCACCTTGATCTCGCCCCGCTGCACCAGCACCGTGCCGATGACGAGGATGGTCATCATCGAGATCGTCGAGGCGATGCGGTTCAGCGCGCTCGCCAATGCCCACCAGTCAAGCACCGGATACTGTGCATTGATCAGCCGCTCGGCAAAGCGTTTCAGCTCCCGCGTTTCGGCTTCGATGCGGTTGTAGCTGTGCACGACCGAGACGTTGCTGATCGAGTCCGACACATGGGAGAAGACGGTGTGGTAGTGGTTTTCGACCGAGGCCTGGCCTTCGCGCGTGCGGTTCATCACCACCTTGCCGATGATGACATAGGCGACGCCGAGCACCACCAGCACCAGCGAGAGGCGATAGTCCATCGCAAACGCGGTGGGGATGAGCAGGACGAGCGCGACGGCGGTGGCAAGGTGCGTGCGCATGAATTCGAGCCACAGGCCGAACAGCGTCTCGCAGGCACGCAGCAGCGTGTGCAGCGCATTGGAGGTGCCGCGCTGGCTATGCCAGGCGAGCGGCATGGAGATGATGCGGCCGAAGGCTTCCGTCAGCAGGCTCGCCCGCCGGCCATGCGCCAGCCGGTCGGCCTCGCGCGCGACGAGCACGAAGGCGATCGTGTTGAACAGGCCGAAGCCCGCCCACAGGAGCAGCATGGGCGTCACGTCGCCCTTGGTGGAAATGGCATCGATGATGCGGCCGAACAGAACCGGCTCGGCAATGGTGATCACCGCGAGCACGATGTTGGCGACGACCACCGAGCCGACACGAAGCTTGTAGACCCCAAGATAGCTGAGGGCTCTTGCATAAACCTGAAACAAAGACACGAATGCGGGCCTTTCCGGCGATACCTGTTGTGCGGTGCAGCGTTGGCACCCTTTGTCCCTTGGCTCAGCGTATTAATCAGCGGAAGGGGCAAAAGTTCTTCGTGGTCAAGCAAATTTCATGACTCGACTGAAATCTTGCGTGATTATGCGATTTCACGCCCTCAATGCATGCAAAGCGATTGATTTTCGCGCCGCCTTCCTGCCATCTGTCAGACGGGGAAAATGAATGGGGCGCTTGGGCCGATTGCGGCCGGGTTCAGCTTTATCAGTTGGTTAACAAAGCTATTCAAGCGCGGGGCACATGAAGATCAACTTGCTGGTGCAGTTTCTTGCACTGATCGACGAGTTGCGCGGCCGGGAGGAAACCACGGCCGAGTTCGAGCGTCTCATCAAGTTGTACGGGTTCGACTACTACGGCCTTCTCCAGGCGCCGAGGCCGGTCGAGAGCCCGCCGAGCCTGCTGCTCGCCGGGCGTTGGCCCAAGGGCTGGCCGGAAACCTATCTGCGCAAGCGCTACATGCAGGTCGATCCGACGATGCGTTATCTCGGCCATGCGCAGGCGGGTTTCCGCTGGCGCGACACGCTCGGCGCCTTCCGTCTCAGTCCCCATCGCAAACGCATGGAGCGCATGATGGTGGATGCCCGCCAGAACGGGCTGGAGGACGGCTATGTGTTTCCCGTCCACGGCCGGCGGGGGCTTCTCGGCAGCCTCAGCCTCGGCGGCAAGCCGATCGACCTGGAAAGCGTGGAGATCGGGCTGTTCGACAGCATTGCGCGGCGGCTCTACTGGAAGCTCATCCATGTCGCCGATCCGGAGGCCGCCGCCCGCCTTTCCGCCGTGGTGGACGTGGAACTGACGCGCCGCGAAATGGAGGCGCTCAGCCTCCTGGCCGAAGGCATGACCTCCCACGATATCGGCCGGGTGCTCGGCATTTCCAGCCATACGGTGGACTGGTACATGAACGGGATCCAGGAGAAGCTGGGCGCGCGCAACCGCCACCATGCCATCGCCCTCGCCTTCCGGCTGGGGCTCGTTTCCTGAGCCGCCGCGGCTCACCGCGCTTTGCGAAAACGTTTCATCCGTCCGGTTTTGCGCAATTCCGTTGCGCTATGCCCCGGCGTGCCTTTGCGGAACTTGCTCTCCACGCC